>CANOYI010000061.1 GCA_947571515.1 uncultured Clostridium sp.
ATCAGTAAGATAGAATTAAGGGATAATACCATTGTATTTAAAGGAGCAAGGATAGATGACAAAATAACGATAACAGAAGAAAAATCAAATGATGGTGTAAATTTACAACTAAAAGCAAATGGTATTTTAATTGCAGATGCGAAAAATCAAGACACAGTTTTACAAATGAAAAGTGTATTAGAAAACAACTCTAAAGGACAAATAATAGCTTTCCTAGAATTAGGTTTTGGATGTTTAGTAATTTGTTTAGTATTGTATAGAATGACATTAACTAGATTAGAAAAATTATTTATAAACATTAATCAAGGAGATACCCCATTTACATTAGAAAATGTTAAGTATATTAAAGAAATGGCAAAACTGATGATTATAGCGCTTATCTTACCAAGTGGTGGAGGAGTAATATTTGAAAAAATACTTGCAACAGATTTAGGTGTAGATTTTGAATTATTTGATGTAATACAAATATTATTCTTGTTTGGAATATCATATATATTTGAATATGGATATGAACTACAACAAGATACAAAAGCCAAAATGTATGGGGAGGTATCTGACAATGAGTAAAACAGGATTTATAAAAGAACTATCTAAACAAACAGGTTATGATGAAGAAAAATGTATGATAATAGATAATGTTATAGAAAACTATTTTATATTTGGAAGAAAAAACAAAGACAAGATAATTAAAGACTTACAAATAAAGGCTAGTTTAAGTGAAGATGATAGCGAAAATGTATATGACATTTCGATGAGAATAATTACTGGAGAGATAAAAAACAAATTAAGACATCCATTTAAAAGTCAAGATTAGTGATGAAGTAGGAATTTGAAATATAATTCCTATTTTCTTATATAAAATCAATTATCAATCAGTTGTATAGTTGTGATTTTAATGTTATAATCATTTCCAGAAATTACAATTTATATTTTTAGAATTGGAGAAAAATATGTTGAAAATATTACAAGCAGACAAAGAATATGAAAATAACTTAAAACAATACACAAGAAAAGATACAATATTATCGTTTATATTATTTGTAATTATAATATTAAACTATTCTATTTTAGCAGTCTTACAAACTAAGTCTGAAATTATAAGACATAATATAGTTTTGGTTGGTTGCATATTTAATGCGTTAATGATAGTTATTACAGTATTATTTATTAAGTTAAATAAGCAAACTTTAGATACAATAGGTATTACGAAAGGAAAATGGAAAAGTAGTTTTTAGGCTATATATGATATAGTAATCCAACACAAGGAGGAGTATATGAAAGACAAAATTAGTATTTGGAAAATATTTACTTACTTTATCCTATACAGTTTTTTAGGATACCTCATAGAAACCATATTTGGTATCTTAACAACAGGAATATGGCAATGTAGGCAAAGTTTCTTATATGGTCCATTTTTGCGGTATTTATGGAGTAGGAGCTGTTATTATTATCGTATTTTCACAATATTTTAATAAAAACAATCTTACGCTATTCTTGAGTGGCTATTTGATAGGTTCTATAACAGAATACCTAACTAGTTTTTTGGTAGAAATGGTAATGCATACAAAATGGTGGGATTATAGTAATAATATCTTAAATATTAATGGAAGAATTTGTTTGCTTTATTCTGTATTTTGGGGGATTTTAACGATATTTTTAGTAAAAAAATTCAATCCTTTTTTAGATCAAATCATCAATAAAATAGAAATTAGAATACCACGCAAATTGACAAAAGGATTTCTTTCTTTTATGGTTATCTTTCTTATGTTTAATTGTATACTAACTTGCTATGCTCAGGATATGTTTGTCACAAGAATGGTAATTGAAAATGATATAAAAACAACCGATTTTGAAAAAAGAGAAGCGGTCTATCAAAAATTGGAGGAAAAAAATTCTTTACTTACTTTTATTAATACGTATTGGAATGATGAAAAGATGATAAAAACTTTTCCGAATATGAAGATTGAAGATGGCAATGGCAATGTGATATATTTGGATAGTTTATTGCCAGAAATTCAGCCGTATTATAAGAAAGTATTTGAGAAATAGAATTTATTTTATTATATATGCGGATAAGAGGACTAAGGAGACATAGTCCTAAATTATTTTAAAATGAAAAAGGGAGGTATTACATGAAAATATATTTATTAAGACATGGGGAAACAGATTGGAATAGAGATGGTAAATTTGCCTATAATGAAAATCTTGTATTAAACGAAACTGGAATAAAACAGGCAAAAGTAGCAAGTAAAGTGCTAGAAAATTTAGATTATGATTTAGTAATAACATCTCCTTTTATTAGAGCGAAGAAAACAGCAGAGATTGCAAATAATGGAAGGAAAAACTTAATAATAGATGAAAGATTAAGAGAAAGAAATGCTGGTATTTTAGATGGACAATTACTTATCAATGTAAATCTTGATGGATTTTATGATTATGATCAAAATTTAGAATTTGAAGGAGCAGAAAATATACAAGATTTTTGCAAAAGGGTATGGGATTTCTTAGATGAAATAAAAGTAAAATATAAAGATAAAACAATATTATTGGTAACTCATAATATTGTAATAAGAGCAATAAAAGCTTATATTTTAGGAATACCAACAAGTAGAAATATACGCAATTATGGAATAAAAAATGGAGAATTAGAAGAATATACTATTTAATATTTTAAGAATGATAGAAAAAACATTGTACACAAATTTATTTCATAAATTTGGCACACGAACAAATTAATTTAAGGTCGAACTGTAACGTTGTTACAAAAAAACGAACATTTTTTCAAAAAAGTATTGACAAGGAAAAAATGTTCGTGTATAATTATCTCAGATAAGCAAACAAAGTTTCTAAAAAGGAGATGATTATATATGAAAATAAAAATAGTAAACAAAAAGAAATTTATAAGAAGTTTGGTGATTGTAGTAGGATTAATTATTCTTATGCTATTAGGAATTAATAGAACTTATTCCAAAACAGAAATAGCTTATCGAGAAGATTATATTATAAAAGGTGATACCTTATGGTCTATTGCCGAGAGGGAAATAAATACAAACGAATACTATAAAAATAAAGATATTAGAGATGTCATGTATGAAATTAAGCAAATTAATCAACTTCAAAATGGAAATTTAGAAATAGGGCAAAAAATATTAATTCCAAATATCTAATGAGAAGTATGACTTTCTAATATAGAACAATAGGGGGCTGATTAATATTTTATAAAATTTAATAGGTAGAGTTCAGCCCACGTTTAATTGTTCGCTCGCCAATTTTACGAAGTAAAATCTAAGTGAAATGCTTTATATTATAGGAAGTTCGGAGAACTTTCCTATATTATAAAAAGAGATTGTCTCAAAACACAATCTCCTAGATATCAGCCAATGGGTTACTTTCAACAGCATTACGAACTTGGTCATTACTAACATGTGTATATATTTCAGTAGTAGAAATACTTTCATGTCCTAGTAATTCTTGAAGAGCCCTAATATCAACTTGTCCATATTGATACATTAAAGTAGCTGCTGTATGTCTTAACTTATGAACAGAATATTTTTTAGTATCCAAACCAGCAGATTGTAATTGCTTACTTACAACATTTTCTACGGTACGATTACTAATTCTTGTTTTTCTTTCACTTAAGAAAAGTGCTTTTTCCGAATATTTTCTATCATGTTTTACCCCTTCTTTTGGTCGTACCGCTAGGTAGTCAGCAATTGCTTTCATACAAGCTTTATTTAGGTAAATCGTTCTTTCTTTATTACCTTTGCCAATTACATTTAATTTGCAATCTTCAAAATCAATATCTTGAAGATTAATACCAACCAATTCAGAAAGACGCATACCGCAATTTAGAAACAAAGTGATAATAGCATAATCTCTTTCAGAATTTCGATTGTCTTCATTAGAGGTAACATCTAATAATTTTTTACTATCTTCTAAAGAAAGATATTTTGGTAATCGTTTATCTAATTTAGGTGTTTCTAAATCTTGTGCTGGATTCGTATCAATTAATTTAGCTTTTCTACTTAAATATTTAAAAAATATGCGAATCGTTGAAATTTTTCTAGCTCTTGTGGTTGATTTACTATGATATTCACGTGTTAGATAGGAAACAAAGGCATGAATATCATCTAAGGTAATCTTCTTTATTGTATCAATTGTCATATCATCTATTTTAATTTCCTTTAAATCGGTTTCATCTGTCATATGAAAATGTAGCTTGATAAACCTTAAAAACATCATTAAATCGTAGTTATATTCTTTAATACTATTTGGTGATTTATTTAAAATAGTAACAGAGTAATCTAAAAAAGAATTTAAAAACTCTGGGTTATCTTCTCGACTAATCATAAATATCCATCCTCTCTAAAAATGTTATTATTGTTATAAAAAAATATAATTAAACTTTGATAAGACTATCAACTAATGTATGATAAAAGTCACAATCGCATGACCATCTAGATTATCATGTAATACAAACTGATGATAGCACAAATTATATTCGACATTTTTATCAGTTTTATTTAACAATACTATAATAACACTTTTATCAGGATTTTGAAAGGCAGATACACAAATATTTTCAGAAAATTTACTAAAATGAATTCTCCTACTACCAGGTTTAATATATTTAGCCAAATGTGAAATATAATAAAAAGCAGGTGTTTTAATATAATCCGTATTTTGCTTATTGATCATAATGGGGCTATTACAATAATTTCTAACATGATTGGGACCACCGTTTAAAATCTAAAACTAAGTTCCAATCAATAAAAGCATTCACATTGTGATTAAAATCTTCCATTATTTCATAAGCATACATTTCAGCATTAAACAATTCGTCTTGTGGTTTAAAATGAGAATAGCCTGTACAGCCTTCTGTATGAAATAGAAGTAGAGTAGGGAATAAATGATGTAATCTTTCCAAACTCTCAAAATGTCCACCAGTATACCAATGAAAAGCAATTCCGTTTAGCATACTCTAAAGCATTATTTTCAATTAGTGTTTCGATACTTCTTTCTAAAATGATGTCTTTATTATGATCCCATATCAAAAACTGCGTATTCAGTCCATTTCTTTTAAAAGTAGGATACAGATAATTTTTCAATAAATTCGCTTCCTCAGCAGAAGAATAAAGACAAGATTCCCATATTTGTTTGGCATTTGGTTCATTTTGAATTGTCATATACGAGATAGGAATACCATAACCTTGATAACTAAGGACATATTTCACAAGATAATCTGCCCATAATTTTCTATATTCTGGTAATAACTTACCACCACCAAACAGATGATGATTATCTTTCATAAAAGCAGGAGGCGACCATGGGGAAGAAAGAAACTGAAGGTTTCTATTTATGTTTTGAGCTGATTTTATAATAGGTATGACATATTTTAGGTCACGATTAATATGGAAGTCTGATAAGTCATTTTTATGAGAATAGGAATAGCTATCTAAAGAAAAATCACAACTAGCAATAGATAGTCTACAAAATTGATAATTTAATTTGTTTTCTGCAAAATATTCCTCTAAGATTTGATTGGCCATATTTTGATTAATCTTACTTAAAATATAACAAGTACTTTCTGTTAAGGCTCCTCCAAAGCCTAGGATTTTTTGAAAGGTAAATTCTGGATTAATTCGAATGACTTGGTTTTCTGTATTTTTGGCTTGAGAAGAAAACTTCATTTGTGAGGAATGAAGGTATAGGTTCCTTTTTAAGTTTGTTTCTATTTTTTTGATTTCCATATTTGTATTTTATGCGATTTATGATATACTATGAGTGCAAATATTTATTATATTATTAAAAAAGTTTATTATGTTTTTATTTGTAATTCCCAACTGCGTACAGTCTGTAATGAACTTTTATTAAAATTAAGAAATTCATAACAGATTGTAACTTGTTGGTCCCCCCGAATTATTACAAATAAAAACATATAAACTTTTCTGAAAAACAATAACAGTAATAATTTATATAAAAAAGGAAAGTGATTTAATTGTTACATAAAAAAGGGAAGAGAGGTAAATCGAAGAAGGACGAAGAAGATTTTGTTCCAAAAGCCTTTCAAAAAAGTAAAAAAAGAGAAGAAGATAATGAAATAGATGCAAAAAGCAAAAGAAAAAGCAAAAAAGCTAAAAAACAAAAAAATAGAAAGTGGAAAAAGAGACTTCTTATTGTTATCATTGTTGCTATTCTTGTAATAGGGATTGTATTAGGAATTTCTGCACATCGTTGGAAAACACTTGCCAAAGAAATGTTAGCAAATGAAAATTCTATTGTTTTAGATAGGGATGGAAATGAGATTGCTAAATTAGGTTGTGAACGAAAAAATCGAACAATTGCTTTGTCTGATTTGCCAGACAATTTAAAAAATGCCTATGTAGCCATTGAAGATGAACGTTTTTATAAACATGGTGGAATTGACATCAAAAGAACAGGAGGTGCGATTGCTTCTTATATTTTTCATTTTGGTAAGTCTTCTTATGGAGGAAGTACCATCACGCAACAATTGGTGAAAAACTTAACAGGTGACTCAACCGATAGCATTACCAGAAAAGTAAAAGAGTGGTGGAAAGCATGGCTACTAGAAACTTGTTTATCGAAAGATGAAATTTTAGAAGGGTATTTTAACATTATTTATGTTGGACCTAATATGTATGGTGTAGAAACAGCGTCACAATATTATTTTAGTAAATCAGCAAAAGATTTAAGTTTAGAAGAATGTGCTTTTATAGCAGGTCTTAATCATTCTCCTAATTCTTATAACCCTTTTGAAGATGGGAATACAGAAAGAATTACCAAAAGAACAAAAACCGTTCTTTCTAAAATGTTAGAATTAAAATATATTAGTGAAGAAAATTACAACACAGCTGTCAATCAGGTAGAGAAAGGGTTAAACTTCAAAAAAGGAACGATACCATCCCAAGATGCGGTATATTCTTATCATACCGATGCTCTTATTTTAGAAGTTACAGAAGATATCGCAAAGAAATATGACATATCCAAAACATTTGCTACAAATTATATTAATATGGCGGGATTAACAATATATAGTACACAAGATTCAAAAATACAGAAACAAATAGAAACAGAGTTTGAAAAATCAAAATATAGTATTGCTTCAAAAATGGGAGGTAATTCTTCTCAAGCTGCTATGGTAATTATGGACCATAAAACTGGTTATGTTGTTGGTTGTACAGGTGGACTGGGAAAAAAAACACAAGCAAGATCTTTAAATAGGGCTACACAAAGCATTAGGCAAACAGGTTCTTCCATCAAACCATTGTCTATCTTAATACCAGCAATTGATAAAAAAATTATTACAGCTTCTTCTATTTATGATGACACAGAAAGAGACTTTCCAGAAGGATATCATCCAACAGATTACAATCCACCTTTAGGAAAAGTAACGGTTAGAAGAGCGGTAGAATCTTCTCAAAATATTCCATTTGTAGAAATCATGGAAATCTTAAAGCCAAAAACATCTAGGAAATATTTGGAAAAAATGGGAATTAGTACATTAACAGACGAAGATGAAACACTAGTCTTATCCTTGGGAGGCTTACAAAAGGGAATCAGTCCACTAGAAATGGCTGGTGCCTATGCAACAATTGCCAATGATGGTGAATACATAGAACCAAGTTTTTATACTACTATCGATAATAAAACAGGAAAAACAATAATAAAAACATCACAAAAAAAGAAACGAGTAGTATCAAAAGAGGTTGCTTATATTGTAAAAGAAATATTAACACAACCAGTTATTGGTGCAAATGGAACGGCAACTTATTGTAAAATAACAGGGGTAGATGTGGCTGCTAAGACAGGAACGACTGACGAAAACTATGACAGATGGCTTTGTGGATTTACTCCATATTATACAGCAGTTACTTGGTATGGCTATGATGAAAATGAATCCATAGAATATAATAAAAGAAATCCAGCAGGTTTATTATGGGCCAATGTCATGTCAAGAGTACATGCCGGATTAAATAGTGCTACCTTTGAAAAGCCAAGTGCAGTTTCTAGTTGTACTATCTGTAAAGAGACAGGAAAAAAAGCGACGACTGGCTGTCCAGATACTTATACCGAATATTTCTTGTGGCTTACGATTCCTAATTTATGTAGTAATCATACTGGTTCCGAATTGAAAGAAAATACCAATCATACAACACAAAATAAAGTACAGGAAATTATAGAAGGAATTACACAAGATATTGATGCGGAGGATCCTCAACAAGTTCCTCAAAATAATAATTCTACCAATAGTACAAACGCGAATAAAAATGTGAATAATAGCTCTAATACGGTAACAATTAATAATACTTCTAGTAATACTAACAAAAATAATACAAATGCTACAAATACGAATAGTTCTAATAATAGTTCAGCTACGAATTCATCGAATCATACCAATCGTACGAATACATCTACCAATACGAATACCAGAGCAAATCAAAGTAATTCAAGCAATACCAATAGAACCAATCAATCAACTAATATGTCGACTAATACTAGTAATACAAACAGATAGAAGTCATTTGCTATTGGATTGGAAATAATGAATATTGAGAACACGGCGATTTAATAAATTAACGTGAAAAAGAAATTATTATAGTAAACAAGACACTCTCTTACATAAATTAAAAAATAAGCACATATCACAATTATTTGGAATAGTAATTTATGTTACAGGGCAAGTAATGCATATAAATGGTGGTCAATATAAAGGATAATAAAGCAATAATATAATAAAAGAAAGTCAAATAGTAACAATTAACAATACTATTTGACTTTTGAAATTAGAATCTATAAAGAAATAGTATTGTAAATACTACTAATATCACCAGTTTGTTCTCCAGTTGCTAAAATAATTGGATAATAGTTATTTTTTGCCATCCATTCATAAACTTCGTAAGAGTGATTACAACTCATAGTATAAGCATCTTTTAGAAATTGTCTTAATTTTGGATTAGTAGTTTCCATAGAAGAGATAGCATATTCCTTTCCAGCTCTTTTTAGAGTTAAGAAATAAGATAAAGCAATCTCTCTATCTGTTAGCTTTGTAACATCTGTATTAACAGTAACAGGACTAGCATTTTTAGATTCACAAACATTTTCAGAGAAGATAGAAGTATTTAATTTTGGAACATTTAATTTACCTGTTGCAGTTTCTACATCTTTTACAAATTCTACTTTTCTATTGTAATCTTCGACATGTATGGGAAAATGAGTATTTAATAAACCTTTTAATTCTTCATCTGTAACTTGATTTTTAAATAAGGACATACAAGTAATTGTATTGACACAACTTGTAATTAACTCATTTAAATAACTTAGCTCACATATTGTTAATTTCATATCAATTTACCTCCAGTTTTTTATATTATGCCATTATATAATTCAATTTATTCATTAGAATTTTATAATCTGTTAAATAGATAGTTTGTTTTATTGAGAATTATCTGTCTTTTGTGTTATAATCATCACGATAACTTAGTCATGTATTTAGTTGATGACATAGATAATAAAGAAAAATTAAATTACAGTTAAAGAATAGGAGGTAGAATTTTTGACTTATGATGAAGGAATCTGTGTTCAATGTATGCACATAGGTTCTTATGATGATGATCCATCTACAATAAAATTAATGCGCGAATATATGATAGAAAACCGATATGAACTAGATATTACAGACAACAGATTTCATCACGAAATTTATTTAAGTGATCCAAGAAGATGTGATGCAAGTAAATTAAAAACAGTAATAAGACATTCAATAAGAAAAATATGTAGGAACCTAGGTGTTTGGCTGTTTTATATATTACTGCTATTTCTATTTTCAGAAAACTTTGATAATAGGAACATTTTTTGTAACAATATTTTTAAATTATTATTAAAAATTAGATGTTTCTAATAGACAAATTTTTGAGATTATGATATAGTTTGCAATATATTAATATAGAAATTTTGCATGGAGGGTTATTATGATGAAAAAGAAACGGAGCTTGATCTTGATGGTGGTTTTATGTGGTGCGATAGCATTTGTGTGCTATCGGGTTGGAAATGACAGTGGGTATGTGGATGGTTGGCAGGAGGGAAGAATAACAGAACAACTTTATAGCCAATTACAAAAAGACCTTAAGGAGGACAAACATCTGGAAGATAGGGACATTGAAAGAGAAATTATCTATACTTATACCCTATATTCCTATAACAAGGAACCAAAAGCAAAAGAAGCAAAGCACTTATCTAATTTGCTGAAAGACTATGTCTTTTGGCAGATAGAATAATTCGCAAAGTACAGAAAATTCTGTACATGTTAGTCCTGTCTGCAAAGTGTATCAAGCATTTTGTAGACAGGCTACTTATATTTAGTGGCAAAGGAGTGGTTTATAATGGATAATAGAATAAAAATAGAGAGAAACACGTATTGAAAATGACATAGAAGGTGTTCTATTTTGGACACTCACTACGTCTTTTTCATATTATAGGAAAATAAATTCCAGTTTTAAAATAAATGTGGAATTTACTTTTGCAATTAAGGTAAGGGCAAATAA
>CANOYI010000062.1 GCA_947571515.1 uncultured Clostridium sp.
AGTTAATTCCCACATATTCTTCTAAGCAAAGTCCTGTACTTTTAATCTCCGTTGCCACTTTATTTCCTACATATCGAACATGCCATGGTTCATACACATACCCTGTTTTATCTTCCTTATTTTCAGGATAGCGTATAATAAATCCATATTCATAACAATGTTCGGCTAACCATTTACCCTCTATTGTATTTTTAAAATCCCATCTGGTACTATTAATATCAAAGGCAAGTCCTGTTTGATGTTCTGATTGTCCGTGGTTTAGCAGAAAAAGTATTAGCTCCTTCTTCTCCATATAATTTCACATTTCTTTGATAAATAGACTGTTGTGTCTGATAAGATCGATATCCTGATACGATTTTTAATGAAATCCCCTCCTCACTTGCCTTAGCTTTCATATTTTCAAAAGCTTGTAAAGCTTCTGGATTGGTACCTGGGTCATAATTACTTGGCAATGAATGAGTTTTATTAACAATTAATATTCCCTTAACAAAATTGTCTAATATTGTTGCATTCACTTTTTTCTCATCATTTTGTATTTGTAGCATATCTGTAGTTGTAGTATTTTCTTTTTCTGCTGACTTCGCATTTTCTGTTTCTTTCGGTGTTTCATCTGTTTTCTCTTTTACTGTTACTTTTATTTTCTTTGTTACCTTTCCTTGCTCTGCCTCTATTTCAAATTCTCTCGTTCCTACTCCAACTGCTTGTATTACCCCATTTTCTTTCACTTGAATAATACTTCCTTCTTCTAAATCTTCGATATGTATTAGTTTAGTTGTTGCATTGCTTGGTTCTATTTTTAATTGCATTTGATATAATTCGTCTTTAAAAATTTCTATTTCCTCTTCTTCTACTTTTATTTCTCGAATTGGTACATATACTAAAACATATTTCTCATACTCTTGTCTTAAAACCAATGTTATATTATCTTCATGTATCTCTTTTGTTTCTATATATTCAATGTTTTTATCTTCTGCTTTTATTCCATAGATATCTACTTTATTTAATCCTTCTAACAATTCGTTGGTATTTAGTTCTATTTGTTCTAAAATATTGTAAGGTTGTATTTTCGATACATCAATTTCTAAGATATCTTGATTTTCCCACTCTCGGTAATTACTCTTTTGATGGTTAACTTGTATCGCAAACTCATTATTGTTTTCTAGTTTTTCGGAATCCAATTTCATTTTATAATTATGATAATTGATTTCTATGTACTTATTATTCTGTCTTATATTTTCTATTGTTTCATCCCATAGTTTCATTTTTTCCACTTGTGCTAATTCTATTTTTTGATGTTCATTTTTTATCATTTCTTGATTTAATTTCCATTCTTTGTAATAAGGATAACCTAAAAAAGCGATTACTGCTAATAAACAAATTACTCCCATAATAAAACAGGTTATTTTCACTCCCTTAAATTTCTTTTTTTGTTTTCTTTTTTCTTCTTTTTTTATCTGTTTTTGTTTCTCTATTTCTATTTCTCTTTCCAATTCTGTTTCAAATACCATTTTTCTACTCCCATCTTTTATTTACTAATGCTTTCTTCTTTATTTTAATATATATTTGACAAAAAAGAAAGAGTTTTTCGAAACTTAAATTTCTCAACAAAAAAGGAAATAACAACCTGCTACTTCCCTCTTATTTATCTAAATTATTTTATGCTCTTGGATGAGCTTTTCTATAAACATTCTTTAACCCTTCATCTTGGAATTGCATATACACCTGTGTAGAAGAAATATCAGAATGTCCCAACATACTTTGAATTGCTTTCAAATCTGCACCATTTTGTAGAAGGTGTGTCGCAAAAGAATGTCTTAAAACATGTGGTGTAATATCCTTGGTAATATGAGCTTGCTCTTTATAGAATTTAATAATTTTCCAGAAACCTTGTCTGGTTAATCTACTACCATTAATATTAACAAATAGAGCTTCTTCTTCAGCTGTTTTTACTAAAATATCCCTTGCTTCTTCCACATATTCTTTTAATGCTTTCAATGACATATTTCCTAATGGTATATTACGTTCTTTGTTTCCATTTTTACAAGTTACATATCCTTCCTCTAAATTAACATCTTCCATATTTAAAGAAACAATTTCTGTTACTCTCATTCCTGTTGCATAAGCAAATTCAAGCATAGCTTTATCACGAATCCCCTTTAAATCAATATCTTTTGGTTGATCTAATAGTAATTCTACTTCTTTTGATGTTAATATACTTGGAACTCTTTTTTCAATTTTTGGTGATTGAATGTTTTGTGTTGGATCTACTTTTATTTTTTTATTTTTTAAGACAAATTGATAGAATGAACGTATAGATGCAATACATCTAGATATACTAGATGGTTTTTTTCCTTCTTCTTGTAATTCATTAATATAATCTTTTATATCTTCTTCTTTTACTCTGTTGTAATGAAGCTCACATGCTTCTAAATATTTTCTAAATTGTTTTAAATCTCTTTTGTAAGATTGTAATGTATTGTCTGATAATTTCTTATCGTTTTCTAAAAAATCAAAAAAATGCTTTAACTGTCTTTCCATTTATTTCCCCTACCTCTTATTATAATTTAAAATGTTATATTAACATAAACTATATATGTTATATCAAAGAATTTCAAAATTGTAAATAGATTTTTCAATATTTTTAAAAATATTTTACCAATCCCTTTAAAATATTAGTTGACAAAAATATCTCTATTACTGACGATATCATTAAAACCAGTAACATAATAAAAGAAAAAACAGTATGTCTTACTACTTCTATTTTTACATTTTCTTTCTTTCTATCTTTTATAATCGATTTATATAATTTAAACCCACTTACTGCCAATGCTAAAATGGCTGGTATAAATAAAATATTTTGTAATAATAGCAAAATTAGTACAAATAAAATCCCTTGCGGTAATCCCATAATGGTAATACATACAGCAATGGTATATCCCAAACAAAACCCTCTATATAATACTACCCCAAAAACCACTGGTAATCCTATGACAGTGGTTCCAAAAAACCATAAAATAACAGCTATCATAATATTTTGTCCGATACTATTTTTTAATAATTCAATATGGTTTAAACTTTCTGTATTTTTCATTTTGTCAATAAAGGTACTTAAATAAGTGGTAATTTCTAATTTCTGAGCTTCTTGTACATTATTTACAAAAAGAACACCAAGAAATATCCCTATGATAAATAATAGTGCTACAATCATATATTCTTTTTTATTATTTAGCACATGTTCTTTGATAATTTCTAATATCTTTACTCGTTTGTTTCTCTTCATAAAATTTCTCCTTATCTTTATACCTAATGTGTATTCGATAAGGAGTTTTTTAGAACTATTTTCGAAGATGATTTTGGGGACGGAGGAAAAAATCATGATTTAAATTCAATAAAATATTTTAAATGTTAATCTATATTATTTTTTGCCTCACAATTGCAAATAAAGATAACTACCTCAGTCTGCAAAATAATATAGATTAACATAGAAAAATATATTAATTAATCATGATTTTTTCCTCCGTCCCCAAAATCATGTTTTCACTTTTCCGTAGTTTCCACCACCACCAGATTGAATTTGCATTTTTCCTTCTCTCGCATTCACAATATAATTTGCCACTTTTTCTCCTACTACTGCCTCAATATCATCCTTGGACAATTTGTGTAAAATATTCATCTCTGTTTCAAAAGTATCTAGTAACTTTTCTATCGTTTTTCCTCCAACACCTGGAATAAATCCAAGTGGCACTTGATAAATATAGGGTGGTCTATGAGAAGGACTTTTCGTTTGTTTTTTATCTTTGATTAATTCAATTCGATCAAAAACACCAAAAGTTACATTTTTTCCTCCACATTTTGGGCAAGTATCAACTGGTTCTTTTGTTTCAATGGAATCCTCGCAATCATCACAGTAGGTTCTATGATATTTCCCAAGTTTAGGGTCTAGTCCATAATTAGCAAGTACTTTCCTTCCTCCTTCGTTTTTTAATGCCATAACAATTTCTTTGAAAGAAATATCCTCTACTTGCATTTTATTGTATTCTCTTGCAATTTTAGGTAATGAATGGGCATCTGAATTGGTTACAAAGGTTCTTGTTTCTAGTTCTGAAATGGTATCTGCTAAATAGGTATCTGAACTTAGCCCTAATTCAATGGCAAATATTTTATCAAACTTTTCTCTAAAAATATTTTCTAATCGATCGGTACAATTTCCATAATAACTTTTATGTGGCGTAAAAACATGGGCTGGTATTAAAATCCCATTATACTTCTCCACCATATCAATTAAGTCATATCCAGATAAATCAGACCTTTGTGTACTCAATGTAATATTTTTTAAATGATGGCTTAGTTCATTGGAAAATTTTTTAATATCTTTTAAATGTGGAAAAAAGCATACATTGTGAGCACTTCCACATTTACCATTTCTCCCTTTTTCTGAGGTTTCTACTTCACTTCCCAATAAAATACATACTTTATCTTTATAAATAATGCCACCATCTTCTAATTCATAAGCTTCCCCTGTTTTCAAAAAGTTTTCAATATCTTCGATTACATACGGAGATGCACAATCTATAATACCAACTACATTAATTCCTTTTCTGTCTGCACATTCTTTGGCAATATTGGCAAAATTCAAACTTCTCGCTGCCGTTATTTTAATTGGTTTTCCATTTTCACTTCTTCCTATGTGTACATGTAAATCTGCAAATATTTCGTACATTTACCTCTTTCCTTTCTCGTTACCTAATTTCTAAAAGTTGCCAACAAGGTTCATCCCTTTTGGCAACTTCTAACAATTTATTTATTACTATTCAACATCATTTGCCTCTATTTTAGGGGCATCATGTATATGTGCCATGATTTTTCTAGTCGTTTCTTCACTAAATAGTGGTCTATTCGATTTTTCCACTTTACTAAACATTTCTGATGCCATTTCTTTATTTTGTTCTGCAATTAATTCATCAATCTTAGGTTCAAATTCATAAACCACTTTTTGAATAAACTTAGTTAAATCTTCTGTTTCATTATGTAATTTAACAAGCTTCCTTAAAGCTGTCATATGATGTGTTAAATCTTTCATTTGTATTTTTTCTAAAAAATTAACAAATTCAATAAATGTATTCATATAACGGTTATATTCCGTTTTTAGATTTCTATGTTCTAATAAAACTAGCGCCTCATCTGGTTTAAAACCAATTCTCTCTGGTCGATCTAATAACATTCCACCAAACTGATCTACCAATTCTAAAATGTCACTTTCTCTTTCTCTTGGATTACTATTACTATATCGATTGACTTCTTCACATATTTTGCAAAATCTTTTTCCAAATCCTATTCCGCTTAAATAGTTAGCACCTTCTTTTGCAAAATTATGGATCTTATTAATATCTTGTGCATTATCAACCTTTTTACAATTGCATAGCAAGCAAGCTGTTAAGACAAAGTTTTTATCTACTTCAATTTTAGAATAATTTAAAAATAGTCTTGCAAGTTCTGTTTTTAATACAATAGATTTGTCAAAAAATATTTTTGCTTTTTTGGACAAATAGTATGTTATTTCCATTTTTGAATCTAATTCATCTTCTTCTAATATATAATCTGCAAAGGTATTCATGTGACGCCTCCCCATATTTTATTATACTAGAAACGATTAAACTTTTCAATATTTTTCCTAAATGTTACAGAAATGTAATAATTATTTATTTTTTCCAACCTGTGAAAGTGTGATTCGCTACGATAGCATTATATTCTTTATTGTATAAGTATTTCTTTTCTAAATCAAGTTATAAGTATCGATTTCAATTGAATTAAATATTGTTTGTGGTTACATATTCAAGTTTCGACTTTTTGCAAGCGAAAATTACATAAAGTTGACTTTTCTTGGAAATTACTGTATAATTTTAATATAATACAATTTTAATAAATGCTTGTTTTTTAAGCATTTATTTAGAAGCATATTAACAATTCAATTTTTAGAAAGGTGGTATCATTATGATGAAAAAAACACTTTTTATTTTATTTATTGCAATCACAGCCACAGGTTGCTGCTCTTGTGCTGACAACCGGAATGTAGTAAGCGTGTCAAGCCCTACAAGCAGTCCTACTGCTGATGAGGAATCTTCAAGTACACCAACCCCTACAATTGCTTCTACCGATGACAGTTTGGTAGACAATGTTTCTGATTTTTCCGAAACGGAAGTCTCTGACAAGAAAGTCGCAATATTGAATAAAAAACTTGTAAAATATGACGACGAAGGTAAAATCATTTATAAAAGTCAATCATTAAAATACATTGGTCAGAACCCTGAGTTATCTTACTCATCAGACTTAGGAGAGTTGTTCTTAGTAACATACGATAAGCCTCAAACAAACAGAGGAAGTATGTACATCTATGTTTTCGATAAAAAACTATCGAAAATAAAATTACTCTTAAGAGGGATTACGGTATGTTCTCTTTCTACTGGTGACTTTTATGATAGTAACAGATCTAAGGCGTGGAAATATACCAAGGGCAAACTTAAGGAAGTCCCTTATCCTAAAAATTAATAATTCTACTGCCTTCGAATTGGCTTCTAATTAAGAATATTGTAATTATTCTTTCGAAAAAAGTGCACATTCTCGTGTGCTTTTTTTGATTTTTCTATAATTATTCACTATACTGATTATTGTAAACACTATTTAATTGCATTTCTAGCTAATTCATCACAGCGATTATTATACTCATTATCACTATGCCCCTTTACCTTATGAAACTTAACTTTGTGAGTTTTCGTCAAGGCATACAATTGTTGCCAGAGTTCTTGATTTTTAACAGGATCTTTTCCTGCGGTTTTCCAATTATTTTTTACCCAATTATAAATCCATCCTTTATCGAAAGCATTTACCACATAAGCACTATCACTATATAATTCAACTTCGCAAGGGTACTTTAAGGCTTTTAACCCTTCTATGACTGCTGTCAACTCCATTACATTATTGGTCGTATCTTTTTCTCCACCAGAAATCTCCTTTTTATTTCCCTGATACATCAAAATAGTACCCCATCCGCCTGGTCCTGGATTGCCCGAACAGGCACCATCTGTATAAATGATAACTTTTTCCATAAATTTGTCCTTTCTATTTGTTTTTTTCTCTTTTTTGTGATATTATTATAGCATAAATAGAAAAATGAAATCAAGAAGGGGTTTTTATGAGTAAAGTTTTGGGTATTGTTGCTGAATACAATCCTTTTCATAATGGGCATTTATACCATTTAGAAAAATCAAAACAAGATACAGGTTCTAGTTACACAGTTGCCATTATGAGTGGTAACTTTACTCAACGTGGAAGCACTTCTTTAATCGATAAATGGTCAAAAGCCGAAGTTGCTATTCAATGCGGTGTTGATTTAGTTATTGAATTACCTGTTTTATACGCTATCTCAAGTGCTGAAAATTTTGCTGAAGGTAGCATTAAAATTCTTGACTCTTTAAAAGTTGTTGACTACGTTTCTTTTGGAGCAGAAACAGCCAATCTTGAAGTCTTAAATAAATGTGCTGATGTTTTGTATCGTGAGCCAAGAAGATACAAAACGTTGTTATCACACGAATTAAAAAAAGGTGTTTCTTTCCCAAAAGCTCGTGAAAGTGCATTAATGATGTACCTAAGTGACATTAGAACTTATGCTAATGTTCTTTCCTCCCCTAATAATATTTTGGGAATTGAATATTTGAAAGCTTTAAAAAAATTAAAAAGTAATATAGAACCAGTTAGTATCCCAAGGTATGAAGCTGGTTATAATGATTTAACTTATACTGGCAATATAGCAAGTAGTACAGCCATTCGAAACATTATCAAAAACAATGGTTTTAAGCCTTTGCAAAACCTTATGCCAGCTCCTAGTTATGCTACCTTAGTACAAAATATTAAAACTGGGCATATTGTTCCTGACATTTCTGTATTTGAAAAAGAAATTATTTATATCTTAAGAAAAATGGAAACTGCTGAAATCGCAGAATTACCAGATGTTTCTGAAGGGTTAGAATTCGCCATTAAAAATGCTGCTAATTCCTGCAACAGTGTGCCTGAATTTTTAAATATTATTAAATCTAAAAGATATACGACAACTCGTCTTCAAAGAATTCTACTATATGCACTATTAGGTATTACCAAAAAAGATATGGAACTTTGTAAAAAAACGCAACCTTATGTGAGAGTTTTAGGCTTGAATAAAAGAGGTAAATTTTTGATTGGCGAAATTGCGAAAGCAAATCCAAAACTAGAAATTGTTACTTCTGTAAAACGTTTTACCGATAAAAATTCGAATAAAAATTTAATCACTATGTTAGATAAAGATATTTGGGCTACTAATGTTTATACCATTGGTTATGAAGATGACTCTTGGAATAATTTAGACTTTACTAAAAAAATTGTGACATTATAAAAGAGGAGAAAATTAAAAATGAATTTATATGCTATTAGACATGGTGAAACTAATATGGGAAAAAATAAAGTAATTGCTACCGAAGAGGAACCTTTAAATCATAACGGGAAACAACAAGCCATTAAACTTGGTAAAGAATTAAATCAATTAGATATTGATTTAATTTTTTGTTCTCCTATTGAAAGAGCAAAACATACTCTTGCCTTATTTGATTTAGACAAGAATATTCCCATCATCATAGAAAACAGACTAAAAGAAAGAGATGTCGGTATCTATGAAAAAGTTCCTTTTGCTAATTTAGACTGGGAAAAGTTTTGGGGATATGGTTCTGATTTAAAATATCCAGAAGCAGAATCAATGAAACACGTCTATCAGAGAGTAGCCAATTTTATAGATGAACTCAAAGTAAAAGAAGCTGATAAAAATATTCTGTTTGTAACACACCGGTGGCATCATGCGAGCTATTTATTGGTATTTTAACGGGATTGACCAATCATTATTTACCTGTGAAAATTGTAAAATTTATTTATATAGAAGTAAGTGAATTATTTTTATTACTGTTTGCCTCTCATTATATCTTAATTTAAAAGTTTATTATATTTTTTTATGAAGTAACAGTTCGGGGGGACCAACTAGTTATGAGTCTGTTATGTAATTACAGACTGGCAGATAGTTGGGAGTTACAAATAAAAAATATAATAAACTTTAAGGTTAAAAAATCAATAAAACAAACAGTAATTTATTTTTCACTTGCTTTTTTTTATATTGTAGGAAAGTTCTCCTAGTAGGAGGACTTTCTGTACAAGATAAATATGGGAATTTATAGAATTTCTTTGCGGTTACCACCGCTTAGAAATTCTTGAATTCGTTTTTATATTAAAATTAATACCAATAGTTGAAACAATAGATAATATAAATATGATATAAAATACACTTTCGCCCATAAATGTTGCCATTATAGCTAAAATAGAGAACACAATAACTTCTGTAAAACATAAACTCATTTGACCAACTGCTGATAGAAGTTCATTGTTTTCTTTTGACTCTTTTATAATATTTTGTATAGATGTTTGAATCGACGTTTCATATACTTTTTCAAAATTATCATTTAAAGTCTTATTAAGTGATATAACCACTCTATTTTTCGTACATAGAAATACCCCTGTTATAATCGTTTTTATGATTGTAACTAATTGATTGGCTTTTGTTATATTTCTATCTGAATATTTTCCAATTAGTGCTACTGTAATGATTTGTAGCAACAACGAAATAATAATGACAGAAGAAAATAGTTGAAAGTCTTTTAACACAATATACAAATAAAGTGGTACAAACTGTCTTTCTATAATATGGTTTGTTCTTAAAGCATATATGATTTTATATCTACTCTTACTTTTTAGTATATATTTCATAGATGCTTTGAAAGCACTTGTATTATTTTCTACTTTGTAATCTATTTTTCGAATGAAAAGATATTCCAATAAAAAGAAAATTGCAATGATTGAAAACAAAATAATATTATTTTCTGTAATCACTCCCCAAGCTACTAGACAACTTGCTATTGCTGTTCCTAGTATTTTACTAATCCCCAAAAAGCTATTGAATCTTCCCCTATGTTCTGTGTTTACATACTTACTCGATAAAGCATCTCCTGATGGATTCGATATTCCCATCAATCCCATAGCTAGAATAAATATAATAATATTTCTGTAAATATCACTTCCATCTAACATCATATAGGCACTTACCATACTAAAAATATTAGAAAGCAATACGCATTTTGTTATTCCTATTTTGGAAGATATCGTTACAAATAATGGTGTACAAATTCCTGTTATTCCAAACCTTAACCCATAAATTAATAAAATAAGCCATATTGGAATTCCATTTTTGTATAACATTACGGTTCCAAATGTTTCGATTAAGGCATTTCCAAAGCTGTATGATACTTTGGCTAAATACATATATTTGTATTCTTTTTTATAAAAGCATTCTTTCATGATTTGCTCCTAAATTTTAAATACTTTTGTGTTAAAAGTGTTCATTATTATTTTTTAACATAATATCATATCATCTCTTATTTTTTGGCTCTTTTTCATATTGAGTGGGTATGTCTCCATAAAATAGATATACCT
>CANOYI010000063.1 GCA_947571515.1 uncultured Clostridium sp.
TAAGGAGGTTATAAAATGCCGATATATAAGGTTGGAAATACAAAAAAAGATGGATATGGATATATCCACAAAAAGATATAAAAATCCACGAAAATGTGTCTAAAAACTTGACATAGATACAGTTGTTTAGGTGTTTTTTGGAACAGGTTAAGATATAAATGCGGGTGTAATTTAGTGGTAGAATGTCATGCTTCCGACCTGATAGCCCGGGTTCGATTCCCGGTACCCGCTCCATTGAAAATAAAGAGATACAGCGATTTGCTATATCTCTATTTTTATCAAATGACGTAATTTTAGCGTAATATTGTTTTTATTCTATTGGTAACCACCATTCAGTATGGTTCTTATAGTAAACCTCCAACTCAGGAATATTTCTAATATTATAGCCAGAGTAAGGAATCCAATTTTTATAAACATAAAAACTTAAATCAGACATAGCCTCACCAGAAATGTTTTTTACCTTAAAGATAGCCCAAGTTGATGCAGGAATTGTTAGCTTGGAACTGCCATTAAATTTATTTTTGGAAGCGATATGATAGGTTGCTGTTTTTGGATTAGGAAACAACGCATCATATTCAATAATGCCAAAAGTAACATCGTTAAATAGTTCTTTGTATTCATTATTTAATTCTGTTTCTTTCCAAAAGATAGGAGCCATAACTTTTATATTTGGTAAATCACATGTTTTAGAAATGGTATAAAAATTCAATTTTTGTTCTTTTTGAATTCTGAAATCAAGTTCCATATTAAAAGGAATATCAACAGAAAAGGTAAGGGGAGGAAAGTTTTTTAAATATTTTACATTTTGTTTTACCTTACTAGGGTTTATTCCATGAAATTTCTTAAAAGCTCTGGAAAATGATATAGGAGAATCGTATCCATATTTCATGGCTAAATCTATTATTTTAATATCCGAATTTATCAGTTCAATTCCAGCCATACTCAATCTTCTATTTCTTATATATTCAGTAAGAGAAATACCTGTTATAAAATTAAAAATTCTATAGGCTGTATATTCATTTACACATAAAATTTGACAGATTTTCTTACTATCAATTGAGTTTGTCAAATTATCTTCTATATATTTGATTACATCATTTAATTTATTAAAATTATTCATATTAATTACTCCAAATTTTGTTGTTTTTCCCAATTGTTACTCATAAAAAATAGATAAACCTTTAAACTTATAATATTATAACATAAAACTAACTTTTATGATACAAAAAAAGTCAGGAAAAAATAACAGGAAAAAAGTATAATATTACTACTACGAAAACAAAATTACAAACTTTCAAAATGGCGAAAAATAACTGGCACTTTATAGATGAGGTTCAGCCTAATTGATTTTTAAATTAAAATGAGATGAAAGATGAACAAAAACGGTATTATTTAATCGGAGGAATGATAGAATGGAATTTTCAGAATTGATACAAAAAAGGCTTACCACACTAAAATATACCAATAAAAGGGTAAGTAATGAAAATATAAACAAAATTATAGATAGTGCAATTATGGCACCATCTGCTAAAAATAGGCAACCATGGAGATTTTACGTCCTATCAGATGAGCAAAAGAATTATATTGCAGACCAAATGGAAGTATGGATAAACCATACAGGTTTAGTGACAACAATTAAGAGAAGTGCTGATTTAATAAGGAATGTTGGAAACTGTATTTTGATTTATAGTAATCAATGGGATAGCAACCATATAAGTCGAATCAAAGAGCCCCAAAAATTATTAAATGGTGAAGATGTTGAAAATATGGTAGTGATGCATGATTATTATTTTGATCGAATCAAGGCAGATACCTTGTCGTGTCGGAGCAGCTGTGGAACATATGATATTAAAAGCAACAGAACTCGGAATTGATACCACTTGGCTTTGTGATGTTTTATTTATTGATGATGTGATTAAAAACTATTTAGAATTAGAGGATAAAGAGCTTATTTGTGGCGTCGCTCTTGGATATAGAAGTGAAAATCCTGTTAAAAAAGGAAGATATGAAAGAAAATATTTAGTAACAGATGGAAGGTTAAAAAATAATTAATGCTATTAACCTAAAATGTAATCTATTATTTTTATACCTTGTGTGTTGCAACTTAGATAATAGATTACATCTTAGATTGTAGCATTAGCATAATAATTGCAATTTTTGCTTTGAGAAGGGAATGGGATTAAAAATGAGTAGAAAAGGGAAGAAAAGTTTTGATGAGCAATACAAAGTGGATTTGACTTATGACAAAGAAGAAGCAGAAGTACTAAAGAAGATTGTTGGTTTTGATAGGAAGCTACAGACAAAGACTTTTAAAAATGTAAGAAAGCAGAATGATTTGATCGTTCATATTAGAGAAAATGAATATGGTGATAGAAGGGTGGTACAAGCACAATTCAAAACTTTAGGATGTAATAGGAAAAGAGCAGGTTCTTGTTGGAATTGTAATTATGGAGTAGTTGACCAATGCTTGATTACACCAAATCAATATAGGAAGGCTTTTCAAAAAGAATTAAAAAGAATAGCTGGTAATGTATTAGTATTGGAGTCGCTTGGAAGCATTACAGACCCAAATGAATTCAATCCAAAGGTTTTTAGTGATATCCTAAAAATGGCAGTAGAAGAGGGAAAGTTTGAAACGATATTAATTGAAACGCATTTAACACAAATAGCGGAAGATTTAGTAAAAGAGATTGATGCTATCAATAAGAGTAAAAAATATATTGGATTTGAGATTGGTATAGAAGATATGAATCCAAAAAATAGAAAGCTAATTCATAAAATTGGGATTCAAAATGAACAGTTGAAAGATTTATATGCTATGTTGCAGAAATATGGAATGGGTTTAGGAATTAATTTGATTTATGGTTTTCCGTTTATGAGTGAACAAGAGAGAGTAGATGCAGTTGTTAATTCGGTAAAAACGATTAGTAAAGAATTGCCAGAAGCAGAAATTGTTTTATTTTTAATGAGTGTGAAAGAAAATACAATTATGGAGCATATGCAAATAAATGGGATGTATCAACCAGCTAATCCATGGGGATTAGTTGAGGTGACAAAGCAAATTTTATCCAATCCAGCTATTAAAAATTTGATTACATTTTCGTGGTTTGGAGAAAAGGAAGATCCTTATATAAAGGAAAAAACATGCTATTCTTGTGAGGATTGTAAAAATTTAATGGTGTCATTTTTTAGAAAGATGAATGGAACTTTTGATTGGCAAGAAAGAAAGTATTTGTTGACGAATTTATTGGAACAAGCCGAAGATTTAACGTGTGGATGTTATGAGGATTTTCAAAGACAGTTAAAAGAGAATGATGGAAAAAATCCACGGTATGAGGTATCGAGAGTTTTTAGAAAATATGAGTGAGATGAGTGATGATGACAGAAGAGTTGACGAGTGATGATATTTATAGTATAAAGTTAAAGAATCGTTACTTTTTTAAATTAGGAGAAAAAATAGCATGAAAAAGTTAATTATCGTTACAGGAATTAGTGGAACAGGGAAAACGACTCTTGCAAAAATTTAAAACTAGTATATATTTAAAAAATTTTCTTAAAAAAATTGATAAATTTATAAAAATATCATATAATATAAAGTAAGGAAAGTAAGGAAAAAAGAAAGGAAGTGATTTTATGGAACTAGCAAAAGTAACTACAAAAGGTCAAATAACGATTCCAAAATCAATTAGAGAATTATTAGATTTAAAAGAAGGAAGTAAAATTCTTTTTATTCAAAAAGGCAAGGATATAGTTATTCAAAATTCTGCGATATTAGCTTTAGAAAAAATACAAAATGCTTTTGATGGTGAGGCAGAAAGATTAGGTTTAGAAAAAGAAGAAGATGTTGTAGAAATGATAAAAGAATTTAGAAAAAATAGAAAGAAGGATTAGTTATGCGAGTTATGTTAGGTACTAATATTCTTATTTCTGCATTTGTATTCAAAAGCAAAAAAATGAAGGAATTAATCCACAAGCTTTCTAAGAAACACGAAATAATAATTTGCTCTTATACAATTGAAGAACTAAAAGAATTAATACAAACGAAATTTAAAGTAAGCCAAAGAGATTTGGATGAATTTCTGGAACATTTTCCATTTGATTTAGTTTATTCTCCAACTAGTGTAGAGAATAAACTATTTGAAATTAGAGATAAAGATGATTATATCATTTTACATACAGCAATTATAGAAGATGTAGACATATTTATAACAGGTGATAAGGACTTTGATGATGTTAATCTGGATAAACCTAAAATAATGAATTCTACTGAATTTTTAGAAAAATATTGTTGAAAATATATTAATTTTTATTTATATGTCATGGTTATTCTATCTAAAATAAATTTTTTCCCATTCAAATAATTTAAAAATCCACTATCTGTTTTAAAATTAAACTTCAAAACAGAACTACAAAGCATTTGATATTTTTTACCAAACTTTTTATTAATCTCATTTATCCCATATTTCCCGGTCGCCAATAATAGGAAATCCTAAATGAGCAAGATGAGCTCTAATTTGATGTGTTTTACCAGTTTCGATTTCTACATCTAACAAAGAAGTATGATTATCATATTTTTCCAAAACATGATAAGTTGTAATAATTTTTTGATAACCTTTTTTACAAGTATCAGAAATATAAACACAAGATTTTTTATGATCTTTAAATAAATAAGCTTCACATCTTTTGGTGTCATTTTGGGGAATCCCATAAACCCAAGCCAAATAATGTTTTTCAATTTCATGTTGTTTAAATTTATTAAGCAAAAGAGTTAAAGCTTTTTCATTTTTAGCAAATAAAACAAGTCCCGTTGTATTTCTGTCAATTCGATGACAAGGCATTGGCTTGAAATTACTATCTTTATAATTTTGATGAACCAAAGTAGTTAAGCTATTTTCACCAGTCACTTCTAAATGATAAGGCTTGTTTAAAAGTAAAATATTTTCATCTTCAAATAAAATATCCAAATTTATATTACGTGCTAATAAATCATCTGCAATATATACCAAGATTTCATCTTTTTCATAAACGATAACATTTTCAGAAATTCTTTTACCATTCATTTTAATATCTTTTTTTCTTAGGGTTTTATAAAAAAGATTAGAAGATAGGTTTGGGATATTTTCTAATAAAAATTTATTTAATTTTTTTCCATTATATTTTTGATTAACGATTAATTTTTTCATGGTCTTATTATAACTTTTTTACTAGGAAAAAGCAAGAAAAAGTAATAGCTTAAAAATCAATGAATATAATAGATATGGTTATTAATCAGTCCAGTTGGTTTTTATTAAAAAGTTTATATATTTTTTATGCATAACTTCCAGCGGACTGCCAGTCTGTAATTATATAACAGACTGTAGTCTTGCTGGTCCCCCCCGATTTGTTATTTATAAAAAATATATAAACTTTTGAGACAAAAAGATAGTAAGCTTGAATAATAATAAGATATGTGAACTTTGTGTGAAAATTGAAAAAAAGGTATTGACAATCTTATAAAAAGGGTATAAAGTATTAGCAGTCGATTAGCAAGAGTGCTAAAAAACTTAAAGAGGTATTGTTTGGAAAATAATAGCTTTTTCTAAACTAGATTTAGCCTCAAGAAAGGAATGAGTGTTAAAATGATTAAACCATTAGGAAACAGAGTATTAATCAAAATGAAAGAAGGCGAAGAAACAACAAAAAGTGGAATTATATTAGCTGGAAATGCTCAAGAGAAGCCACAAATAGCAGAAGTTATTGAAGTAGGTCCAGGAGAAAAAGTGGATGGAAAAATAGAGCCAGTTAATGTAAAAAAAGGCGATAATATAATAGTAAGTAAATATTCTGGAACAGAAGTGAAATATGAAGGGACAGAATATATCATAGTAAAACAAGATGATATTTTAGCAATTGTAGAATAAAAAAATAGGAAGGTGGAAAGGAATGTCCCCCTAATCCCATCAACTTTGTTGAATATAATGGTTCGTAATGGTTAAAACCATAACGCAACCATTTATAAAATAGGAATTTTAAGGAACGTCCCCAAATCCCCAATCCCAATTTGAAAGGAAGGATAGAAAATGGCAAAGGTTATTAAATTTGGAGAAGAAGCAAGAAAATCTTTATTAGAAGGTGTCAATAAATTAGCAGACACCGTTAAAGTAACATTAGGACCAAAAGGAAGAAATGTAGTATTAGATAAAAGTTTTGGAGCACCTCTAATTACGAATGATGGTGTTACCATAGCAAAGGAAATTGAGTTAGAAGATAAATATGAGAATATGGGAGCTCGTTTAGTGAAAGAAGTTTCAACCAAGACGAATGATGTGGCAGGAGATGGAACAACAACTGCTACAGTTTTAGCTCAAAGCATGATTAAAGAAGGTGTAAAAAATGTAGCAGCAGGAGCAGACCCAATGGCTATCAAAAGAGGAATTGACAAAGCAGTAGAAACAGCAGTAGAAGGCTTGAAAGAAGTAAGCTCTGATATCAATGGAAAGGAAGATATTGCAAGAGTTGCTAGTATATCAGCTAATAATGAAGAAATCGGAAACTTAATTGCAGATGCGATGGAAAAAGTATCAAAAGATGGTGTCATTACCATTGAAGAATCAAAGACTTCTAATACAGAATTAAACGTCGTAGAGGGAATGCAATTTGATAAAGGATATTTATCACCATATATGGCAACTGATACAGAAAAAATGGAAGCAGTATTAGATAATCCATATATCTTATTAACAGATAAAAAGATTAGTAATGTACAAGAAATATTACCATTATTAGAAGCTATTATGCAAGAATCTGGTAAATTATTAATTATATGTGATGATATTGAGGGCGAAGCTTTATCTACTTTAATTTTAAACAAATTAAGAGGTGTGTTGAATGTAGTAGCTGTCAAAGCACCAGGATTTGGAGATAAAAGAAAAGCTATGTTAGAAGATATTGCTATTTTAACAGGTGCAGAAGTTATTACCTCAGATTTAGGATTAGAATTGAAAGATACCACGACAGCACAATTAGGAAAGGCAAAACAAGTAAAAGTACAAAAAGAAAATACCATTATCGTAGATGGTGCAGGAGATAAGCAACAAATTGCGGATCGTGTAGGACAAATAAAAGCACAAATCACAGATACTAAGAGTGATTATGATAAAGAACAATTACAAGAAAGATTAGCTAAAATAGCTGGTGGAGTAGCTGTTATTGGAGTAGGAGCTGCTACCGAAGTAGAAATGAAAGACAAAAAGTTAAGAATTGAAGATGCTTTATCTGCAACGAAAGCAGCAGTAGAAGAAGGAATTGTTGCAGGTGGTGGAACTGCTTTAATGAATGTCATTCCAAAAGTAGAAAAATTAGTTAGTTCATTAGAAGGAGGAGAAGCATTAGGAGCAAAAATTGTCTTGAAATCTTTAGAAGAACCAGTAAAACAAATTGCTATTAACGCAGGATTAGAACCAGCTGTTATTGCTGATAATGTAAAGAAATCACAAGTAGGAGTTGGATTTGATGCAGCAAAAGAAGAATATGTGGATATGAAAAAAGCAGGAATTGTTGACCCAACAAAAGTAACAAGAAGTGCTCTACAAAATGCAGCATCAATTAGCTCTATGGTACTTACAACAGAAAGCATTGTAACCGATAGCCCAGAACCAAAAGGATGTGGTTGTGGAAATCACGACGCAGGTATGCCAGCTGGAATGGATGGAATGTATTAGAGAAATAGAATAACAACAAATTTTAAAGGAAATTCCAATTATTAGACAAAAGTTTAATAATTGGGATTTTGTTTTCGTAGTAATAGTAACCATTTTTTATTAAAAATCCCCAAAAACTCTTAACAAAGTGAAAAATATATGGTAATATAAAAAGAGATAGAGAGATAACAAATGAGGGAAGAATTATAAGGGGGAAAAATTGTTTATGTTAAAAAAGGGCAAAAGAGCAATAGTTGTATTTAGTACTAGTATAATACTTTTATCTACACTAATTCTGACTATTATTCTAATGAATTTTTTAACAAAAGATAATATAACAGTAGAAACTATAGTAGGCATCAATCCTGTTAAAGGAACAAGGTCAATTATGAATTATCAAGAGCCTATAACAATAATATTAGAAGACCAAGAAAAAAAGGAGACGTTAGAACTACAAGAAGAAACACCAGCATCTATTTTAGCAGAATATAATGGGTTTGGAACGGTTGGAAAAATAGAAATACCAAAAACAGGAGTGAATATTCCTATCTTAAATCAGGTAACGGTAGAGGGAATGAACAATGCACCTTGCTTGTTATATGGAACAGGGTCACTAAATCAAAATGGAAATAATTTAATTGTAGGACATAATTTTAGGAATGGGACTATTTTTTCAAATAATAAGAACTTGCAATTGGAAGATAAAATATATATAACAACATTAGATGGGAATAGAGTAGAATATACTATTTACAATAAATTTGTAACAACAGCAGAAGATGTAAGTTATATTAAAAGAGATACAAATAATAAACCAGAGATAACACTATCTTGTTGTACAGATGATGATGAATATCGAATTATTATTTTGGCAAGAATATAATAAAATCGGGCTGGAAAGGATTGAGAAATGTTCCTTAAATTCCCGGTTTTTTGTCTTATTTTGTTCAAGTTTCGACTTTTTGCAATTGACAAAAGAATAAAAATGGTGTAGTATATTTTCTAGGATATGCCAATATAGCTCAGTTGGTAGAGCACTGGATTCGTAACCCAGAGGTCGGCAGTTCGATCCTGCCTGTTGGCTCCACTCATAGCAAGTATTATAAAACTTGCTATTTTTTGTTTGCAAGCTAAAAAGTGATGGATTTAAAAATATTAGAAAAAGGGAAATATACAATTTTTGGAGAGACATAAAATTTTGCATTTGTAATTTTGTGTGAAATGGTATATAATAATACTATCATTCGTCAGTGCAACGAAAACAAATGCACAATTTTAGGATATGCTATCTGTATTATGGATAGAAACTAAAAGGTTATGAGGTATCATATGGAACGGAGACTGTGAGATTTAACGCTTATAGCGTTTATGAAGGAAAAGTGCTTTCATTCAAAGAGGCTAAAGAAAATTTTTCTGATAGGTGGTTTTCACCAGAAATTACTCAGGAAATGATACAAAACGGAAAAACTACTGAAGCACTGCAAGAACAAATTTCAGAAAATACAGATTTGCAAAGCAAATTCGATGAGTTTGTTGAAAGAATACAAACAGATGGAACTGCCAAAGAGTTTTTCGGTAACAGAGAACAAGCCCCTTTAGTAGCAGAACAAGGCATTGTAGTTATGACAAAAATAAATTATCCTAAGTATGTTTATTCAAAGGATATAGTAGTTCCACCAAAAAACTAATCGAAGTATGTTTTTAAAGGATGTAGTAGTTCCGCCAAAAAACTAACCGAAAGGAGGTCATTGTGACCTCCGATTTTTTTGGCTTATGCTAATTAGTATTCCACCGAAGTATAGTGTATCAATTATAATGGGATATTTAAAAGGGAAGAGTAGCTTGATGATATTCGATAGACATACGAATTTAAAATACAAATATGGAAATAGGCACTTTGGGTGTACAGACTATTACGTGGATACAGTAGGCAAAAATAGAAAAGCAATAGAAGAATACATAAGGAAGCAACTACAAGAAGATATAGCAACAGACCCAATAAGTATCAAAGAATATATAGACCCATTTGAAAAAGAAGAGAAGGAAAAAGAAAAAAATGAAAAAGGGCTTAGGACCACTTAAGTGGTAGCCTGAGGAAGAAATGCGGTTGACAGACCATTCAGTAGGGCTTAAGCCCTGAAGTGCCAGAACAAAAGCCTTCTAGGCTTAGAGCAAACCACGCGTTTTACGGGTGGTTATGATTACTTATATTGAAAATAATTTATTAAATTTTCGTAAAAAAATTTTTTCAGTTTTGTTTGACAAATATAAAAAATAATGCTATACTAATAATAGCTTAAGTGATAAAGCTAGTCATGAAAGCAACACCAGATATGTGTGTAGAGACGCATATCTTTTTTTATACCTAAAAAACAGAGCAGGTAGAGAACTGCTCTGAACTGAAAATCAGTTTTTGTCTGTGTTGTTTTTATATGTATTCAATTCTTCTTCCAATTTTTCAATTTTCTGAAGTAGAATCCATATAAGCATAAAGCTAGTCATTTATAACAACACCCCCTTTCCTAAAGATTTCCTTTGAAAAGGATGCTTACATTATAATAAAAAATCTGCTAAATTACAATATAATTCAACAGATTTTATAATTTTATTTAAGTTAGATAATTAAAAATTTAAATTCAATTTAAAACAGTACGTAGAATAACTTACTC
>CANOYI010000064.1 GCA_947571515.1 uncultured Clostridium sp.
TTAGTGTCATAAACCAATATTATAGAACACTATAATGATACTTCGACTTGGCTTATGCGTGATGCCAGAGGAGTCGCTCGGTTGATAACGGAGATGTAAACAGCATATTTAACAATTAAGAATAAGACTTTTTATACAGTATCAACGAACGGCGTAGAAGGACAAAGAAAATTAAAATGGATTTCTACAGGAATTAAAGAAAATGAAAGTAAGAAAAAAGCTGAAAAGAAACTTATTCAAATACGAGATGAATTTAAGGAAAAATTAGAAACAATTACAACTACAAAAACAGAAGATAAAAAGATACAAATAACTTTTGCAGATTTTATGATTAAATGGCTTGATATGATAAAACATCAAATTGAAGAATCTACATATACAGGTTATAAAAGACAAATCGAAGGAAGGCTAAAAACATATTTTACAGAACATCCTATATTACTTGTAGATTTAAAACCTGTTCACATACTCGATTTTTATAATTGGCTATATTCAGAAGGGTTAAAAGGAACTACTGTTACTTTATATCTTGCAAATATTAGATAAGTTCCTTATCTTTAAATTATGCAATTTATTTTATATATTTTTTAAATATTTTATATTGTTGTTTATTATCTTAAAATACAAAAAGCCTATAAGTGCTTAAATATTAGGTATTTATAGGCTTTGAAACATTAATTCTAAAATTATTTTTGGAAAATATGAATTTTTGAAAATTATTTGACATATAATAAAAAATATAGTATACTATATTTAACTTAAATTAACAGTAGTCGAAACTGTTTAATGTCTGTGTATGTGTTTAGGGACACATACCTTTTTTTATTTCTAAAATAAAAAAAGAAGTGGCTAGGGAACCACTCCTTGATTAGCTCTTGCGACTAATCTTCAGTTTTTTGGTCATTAGATTTCTTATTATCTCTTGCAAGTAATAAAACTATCAAACGCCAAATTAAGTCGAAACTGCTCATCTGTCTGCCTCCTTTCCGAAAGATTTCCTTTGAAAAGGATGTTTCTATTATACTTTATTTCTATTTTAAAAACAACAATTTTTCTTTAATTTCCACAAATTATAACACCGCTTCTATTAGTACATTGCTAATAGGTTTTATATAAAACGTAAAAATAGAGTATTGTAAAAATATCCCACTTTTTGAAATAGAAGCGGTTGTAAGAATAGCGAAAATTTTTTTAATGGAATTGAAAATTAATTTTAATGGAGTTTTAATGGAGTAAACTAAAATATTCTATGATAATTTATGATATTTTAAGATAGACAAAAAATAAATACTACCTTTAAAAGATAGTATTTACAACACTTTGAAATAAATTAAGATATTGTATGATAATCTACAATATCTTAATAAAATTATAAAATTTGGTGCCTTAGCGAAGGACGTATGCGAAAAATCCCTTGTGCAAAAGCACTCTATTATCCGTTTCAAAATTAGTTATAGCAATAGTTTCAAAGATATGTACACCCACATCGGTGTTTTTTGTCTTTTGCTATGTTTTTAATTTAACATAAAATTTTATATTTTACAAGTCTTTTATAAAACTTTAATTTATTTTATATTTTTCCTCTAAATCCTTATAATGTTATTTTCAATTTCATTACTCATTATAGTTATCCCTCATATTGTTAATAAATCACATTTTACTTATCTTTTACACAGTTTTTGCAATATTTTAATCCAACTGCTATTAAATCTTTTTCTGTTGCAGTTGTTTCCTGTATATTTTTAGGTTCAGCATTTTGCAACTGTTTGCAATCATTATCATATAAATGAAATGTCTTTGTTTTAGTATTTATAGTATAATTTACATATCCACTTTTTCTATTATTTTTTCTTGCAATTTTATTTGCTACTGTTTGAACTACTTTTGACCAAATTTGTTTTTCTCCAACAGTCATTCCATCACTGTATCTAAATTTTTTACCATTTTACATATTATAACAAAATCTGCAAACACTGTAGCTATCATCTATAGATTGAGCTTCTATTAATACTCCTATTGGAATTTTATTAGTACCTTTGTACTTGACAGTAACCCTATACAATATTTTCACTGACTTATCATTGATGTGCTTTTTTACTTCATTTTCAACTTTTTTCATATAACTTTTATTTAATTTCACTGTTGCTATGAAAATATTTTTTGGATTAGCAAGTTTTGCTGATAAGCTATATGCAATTATATGGCATTTTTCAAAAAGCTTTTTATTTTCAAAAGCTTTATTCCAATTGCTAGGTTCAGGGTATTTTAACTTTTTCTTTGTAATTAAAGGCAATGTATTTTGGCTAATAATAGCAATAGCACCATTGCTTCTTCCATTGTTATCTAATTCAAAATACTGTGGTTTTCCTTCAATAGTATCAAAATCTTTTTTATTAAATAATGGTTTATCATCATTTATAACGATTGTGTGCTTTTTTATTTTGTTTGGTTCTATATTTATTAACTCGCTAATTATATCTTCAAAATCTTCTTTATTCATATATCTCTCACTTTTTATTATTTCGTTCTAAATCTGCTAGTGCTGCATCTACATCAATTTTGATACTGTCTTTTATAGCATCTTCTTCTAACATACGTCCATCTTCAAATGCCCAATATGTCATACCAACTTTATAGTTATAATCTTTTATATCTTGCATAGTTATTGGGAATTTTTGACATTTTCCATCACTATATAAATCCATAGAAAATGTATTTTTTGATTTATCATAATTAATATACCAAAAATCATTTTCATAAGATTCATTTTTCATACATTCTTTTATTATGCTATTTAATTTTCCTTTATACTTTGTTGCTAAATTTATCTCATTCAATACTTCATCATATAGTGTCGTGTATGCCTCTTTTGAATTTGCAAGATTATTAGTATTTAAAGCATTTTCTAATTCTTTTATAAATGCGTTTACTTCTACATTTTCATTTCTTTTGTTGTTTTCAATATCAAGTATTCTATCCATGTTCCTCCTTATGTTGTAATAAATATATTTTTATGAAAAGTTCCCTTTTCATATTTATTTTTCTTTCCATATACTATCACAAATTTATAAAACAAGTGTAATTTCAAATAATTTTTAAAACCCTCTTTAAAATTATTTATTCTTTCATTGTATTAAAATGTAACTCATCAACATTTTTAATTTTTGTCATTAAAAATTTAGCAGCTTTTAATATCTCATCAGGATTTCTTGAAGCCTTATGAGATAAAATATTACATACATTCAACAATGTGCCAATAGCTAACTCATCATTTCTTGAAGGATTATTCCCACATAATACAAGTTTTATGTTATTAAAATTTGAATATGTTGGTAGACTGTTTTTAACTTTAAATTCTAAAAATTCCTCTAGTATCTTTCTCATAATATTAGGATAATGATATATTTCACAATCACTCATATCGTTACAATTCGGTTTCAAAGAAAATTCATATATTTCTTTAAAACCATGTTTATATGGTGTTTCATTTGTTTTAGTATCGATTATCTTGCTTCCATTACTGTCTTTTTTAACCTCATAAAATCTAAATGGAGTATCCTCTTTGTCCTTTTTATTATAACAAATATTACAAAAGTCATCCCATACATGTGTAAAAATAAAAATTTGAGTATTCTCTAGTTCACACAATTTTTTCACCAATTCAAGTACATACATTTTATTTACATCATCAACACTTGCTATAGGATCATCTACTACTATCAATTTTATAGTATTTTTCAACATCTTCTGTTCATTATCTTCAAACAATTCATAATAAAAATATAATAATGCTAGTAAATTTTGCTCTCCTTCGCTAATATCTTCTAACCTTAATATATCATTAGTAATAGATTGCTTAATTATGTAATCATCATTTAATACGTCTAACATCAAATTTACTTCTAACATAGATAAAATGCCACTTATATGTTCTGCAAAGTCTTTTGTATTTGATTTACTCATTTTTAGCTTTTCTATCTTATTTAAGTTTTCTTTATTCTTGGTATTAATTTCTTTTAATGCCTTTCTCTTTTCTTCAGCCAATTCTATATTGTTATTTATAAATGTATTTCTTCGTATTTCTAATCCAATAGCACCTTTAATTAGTATATTTAATTTAGAAATTTTATCATCTATTAGTTTTATTTCATTCTTCTTCTCGAGTATTATTTCATTATAAGATTTTTCTATTTCATTTAAGAGTGATATAGTTTCTTCATGATTGAGATATATTTCTAAGTTTATATTTTCTATTTTTTTAACTACTATTTCTTTAATCTTTTCTAATGCTTCTCTACTAGTTTGAATATTATTAAAATGGTTAGAAATATCTTTTTCTAAATTGTTATTTATATTATCCTTTACTAATAATAAATTATCAATTTGTGATAGTAAAATCTCTAATCTTGTTTTAAAATCATTTAATGCTACTGCTGCCTTTTGCTTTTCATTAGAATTATATTTTTCTATATTATGTCTTATAAACTCTAAATTAGGGTTTCCACCACAAAATTTACATTTATCTCCTTCATGATGTATAGATAGCCCTATAGAAATTCATTCTACAACTTTAGAGCTTGGAATTTCAATATCATCATATATTTTAGAAAATATATCTTTTACTTTCACTATTTCGTTATTATCTATGATTTCTATAATTGGTATGTTTATTTTTTCGATATTCAGTTTTTGCTTTTCTAAAGTGTTATCTCCTTTAAAATTAATTAATTTTTCTTCATTATTTTCGATCTTTTTTGCTTTTTCAACATCTTCATTATATAATAATATAACTTCTTTATTAGTTTTGGAAATTGGCTTTTTTTGTATTGAAATATTTCCTTTTTTATTGTCATGTATCTTATCAATTTCAGTACGAATATTTTTATCTAATTGTTTTATTTCATCTTCAAGTTTTTTGGTATCAACAATATTTAATTCTAATAATTCAATCTGTTTCTCAATATCTACATCTTTTTTACCAAAATTTGCTATAACACCTTTAATTTTAGAATCCTTGCTTTCTTTCAATATTAAATTATTACTAATGTAATTTCTATTAAAGAATCTATAATTTGATTCTTTATTTTCATTATCTTTCAAAAATTCCTGAATTATTCCTTTTGCAAGTGAAGATTTTCCTCTCCCATTATAGCCAAATATAATATTTTTTTCTTTAAATTCTTTATCTGGTCCACTATAATTTTTAAATGATTTCTCGTTCAAATTATTTACTTTATTAATCATAATATCACCTTATTTATTACATTTACTAGTACTGTTTATACACTGTGAAACTAGTTTAACATTTACTTCATTTATATAAATTTTGAAATTTGCCACCAGTGGCAAATTTCAAAATACTAATCATTTTCTTCTTTAATTTCCTCATTTGGTAATTTTTTTATATATAAATTTAATTCTTCTTCCGTTGGCAATTTCTCCATTATTTCTTTTGGAATAATATTTTTTACTTTGTATGACGCTACTCCTATTGGTGCATTTACACTTTTTAAAGACCATTCAACTGTTAGTTTATCTTTATCTTCACAAAGTAATAATCCTATCGTTTCATTGTCTGTTTCCTTTTTTAAAGTTTCATCAACTGCCGTTACATAGAATCCTAATTGTCCAACATATTCAGGTTTAAACTCTGTATTTTTTAATTCTACAACCACAAAACATCTTAAATCCAAGTGATAAAATAATAAATCGATATAATAATCATTGTCATTTGTTGATATTTTATATTGATTTCCAACAAAACTAAATCCTTTTCCTAATTCAAGTAATACATTCTTTATTCTTTCTAACATTGCATTTTCAATGTCTCTTTCTTTTGCTCTTTTTCCTATATTAGCTAACTCGAAAATATATGGATCTTTTATCATATCTCTTGCAAATTCGCTTTGTGCAATAGGTAGTTTATCATTAAAATTTGTCATTTTCTCTGGTAATGCTTGTCTTTCATATAATTCTAAATCAATTTGATGGCTTAATACAGTTTTAGACCAACCATTTTCAATAATTTGCTTAGCATACCAAACTCTTTTATCAATATCTTCAATTTTATCTACTAAAACACAATTTTGTGACCATGATATTATTTCTAATTCTTCTGGAATACTAGCTAAATCTTTATATGCTTCATATACTTTTCTCATTCTTGCTAGATTACGAGCTGAAAAACCCTGTTCATCTGGAAAATCTAATTTTAATGCTACTGATAATCTATTAATAAAATTATTCCCATATTTAGCATTATCACTAATTATTTTTCCAAGCCTTAAATAAAAATTGACAACTTCTTTATTAGCTTTTGAAATGATGTTATATCTTGTATCCAAAATATCTTTTTCAATATCTTTTACAATTTTTACAAAGTCATCATCTAATAGTTCAAGTTCATTTGACATATTATTTATCTCCTTTAAAATTTTTTCTATAAATCTAATAACTTACATTGTTCCTTATACCAAGCAGGAGTGCATATCATAATTATCTTGCAATCTCCATTCCAATAGTAGATTTCTTCTTTCTCTATTAAAATTACATCTCCCTGTTCAAAATTGATACTTTCATCTTTTTTATTAAGAGTTCCTTTTCCCTCTAGTATATAACAAATTTCTTTACACATTTCATTCGTACAATATCCTTTTTCTGGATACCTACCATTAATTGTATTTATACAAAAGTCAATATCTTTATCATTTAAACCTATTGAATATTCTAATAATTTGCTTGTATCACTATTTTTTATTGATTGTGCATCACTAGATTTTACTATCTTCATTTCCTTACCTCTTTAAATATAACTTACTATATCTTCAAATGTGTCATATCCACTTTCACTATTGATATGTCCTGCATTTGGTATTAAGATTTGTTCTATAGCAATTTTATCTGCAAATTCTTTTTCTACTTCATATTTTACATATGGATCATTATCTGAATAAAAACATATTATTCCATCTGCATATTGTTTTACATCTTCTAAATTGTCAAAATACATTGATTTATTAACGGGATCATATTCTTCATTTATTCCTAAATAATTGTTAAATCCACATACAAATATTAATTTTTTAACTTTTAATTTATTTTCAGTTAAAAATTTTGATATAAATACTGGTGCAATACTATGACCTATTATTATAGTATTCTCATTGATTAAGCCTAAATCTAAATAGCATTTAAGTAGTTTACTCCAATTTTCATAATTTTGATAATCTACTCCTATTGGAAATTGTGGTACATATACTTGTTTTCCATCAGATGATATAAAATCTTGTAACCAACTAAACCAATTCCCAAATGGACTTCCAAAACTTCCATGTATTATAAAATAATTTTCCATTTACTTTTCCTCCAATTTTTTATAATAAAATTTTAAATTTATCTCATGTCCACCATAGTATTTTAATATTTTTTGCATTCTCTTATTCTCATCTCCAGTAGCACATGATACTATTTTTATATCTTTATTTTCCTCTCTTAGTTTTTCTATTAGTCTAAAGAATACACCACATTTTCTGTATTCTTCTTCAACAAACATTTGTGAAATCCATAATACTTCTCCATCATTTGCCCAATAGAAATATGAATATAAAATCATACCTACTGGTTTATTATCTTTTTCTGCAATTAAACATTTGAATTTAGGTCTATCACAAAAATAATCTCTATCTATATTCAATTCTAGTCCTTTTGTTTGTTCTGTTTCATTAGTATTATTAATAATTCTATTAGCATGTATTATAAATTCTTTATGTGCCTTATTAGCACGCAATACTTTAATATCACTCATATTAGCACGCTCCTAAATATTCTCTTATACTATTGGCTAGTTCAACATCCATTCTTTTTATTGCTTCTTTTGTTACGCCTGCTATATGTGGTGTTACTATTACATTATTTCTTCTTGTATTCAATAGTTCTTTATAATTTTCTGCATCAATGTCTAATCCCACATTAAAAGTAGCATTTTCATCTGTGCATCTTATCAACTCATTTATATCTATTATTTCTGCTCTTGATGTATTTATAAATGTTGCTGTTTTTTTCATTAATTTAATTTTGTCTTTTGATATTAAGTTTTTGTTTTCCTTATTTAGTGGAATATTTACTGTTATAATATCTGAATTAGATAATAACTTATCTAAACTTAAAAATTCTACACCTTGTTCTAACAAATCTTTGTGTTTTTCTGGATTTAAAGTATTACAGTAAATTTTCATATTAAATACATTCGCTATTTTTTATTACTTCTCGTGATATTTTTCCTGCTCCTATTATTCTTATTGTACTATTACTTATGTCATTACTTCTTGCAGATAAATCTTTTTTTGTTCCACCCTTCATAGCAATTTCATTAGCCTCTATTATTCTTTTCTTTAGACTTAATATTAAAGAGAAAATGTGCTCTGCTACTGATATTACATTTGATGTCTGGCAGTTAATAACTTTAATTAAATTTGATTCAAAGAAACTATTCTCTATATGATCTACTCCTATTGATAAAGTTGCTATTATTTTCTTATTGTTTATTTCTTTTAACATATCTTCTGTTAATCTTTCTTTAACACCGATTATTAAAATATCATAGTTCTGTAATAATTTTAATAATTGTTCTTTATTAGGTCTTTCTTCGCAAGTTGATAATTCTAATTCTATACCTGTATTTTTTAATATTTCACACGCCTTTTTATCCAAATCTTTAAACACACTATATGCTCTTAACATCATTTTCTCCTTACAAATTTCTATTTTACTTATTTATATCATAAAATCAGTATAAAAACAATTATTTTCAAAAACAAGAAATAAGAAAAATCAAGATTTTTCTTTCTAAGAGTTGCTAACGCAACTCTTTTTCTGTTACAATAAGTTTAGAGGTAAAAATGGAAAAGATTGAAACCATTAAGGAATATGAATTTTTAGATTTTTATAATAGTAGAACATACACCGCTAATTGCTTTAATGACGATGGTTCTTTAAATAAAAATTATAATTCTTTTAAATCTACTGGTGTAATTGCTACTATTTTTGAACAACATTGGACTAAAACTTATTCTGATAATAAAGATATTATTGATAAATTTCGTCCAAATGCTTCTCTTGAAGTTCAAAAGATTATTGATTGTTATAACAAAAACTTAGGCTGTTCTCTTTACGAATGTCCTACTTGTCACGACATTGTCTTTATTGGACATACTTGTAAATCTCGCTTCTGCTCTTCTTGTGGCTATAAATATAAAAATGATAGAGTTGAAAACATTCTTCAAACTGCTTATAACTGTCAACATAGACAAATCGTTTTTACTATCCCTGAACTACTTAGAAAATATTTTTTCTTCCCTTTTGAAAATAGAATTAATTTACTTTTTAAAGCTGTTAGAAACACTATTTATTCTATTTTAAATGAATCTTTTAAAAAGAATAAAAAAGGTATTTTGAAAAAATATACTTCTAAAATCAAATATTCCCCTGGTTTCTTCGCTTTCCTCCATACTTTTGGTAGAAATTTGAAGTGGAATCCTCATATTCATATTCTTATCGCTGAAATTAAACTAGGTAATAATAATTCCTGTATTCCTTGGAAATATTTTGATTACGATGCTCTTTCTCTTCGTTTTCAAAAAATTCTCTTAAACCTTCTTTCTAAGGAATTAGGTAAATCTTTTCATGAAGATAAAAACTTTCTTTATCGCACCTATTCTAAAGGTTTTTATGTTTATGCTGAACCTAAAGAATTTAAAGACTTTAAATCTGGTGTTGAATATGTTACTAGATATTGTGGTAGAGTTCCAATTAGTGAAAATAGAATTGTTAATTATGATGGTGCTAATGTTACTTTTTCTTATATTGACCATAAAGATAATAAATATCACGAAGTTTCTGTTTCTGCTTCTCAATTTATTATAATTTTATTACGACATCTTTTGCCTTCTCAATTTAAAATAATTAGATATTATGGTTTTTATAGAAAAAAACATTCTATGCATTCTAAAATGATTTCCTTAATTAAACCACATTGTCGTAATTTTAGAAAAAAACTTCTTAAATATGAATCTAGCATTTCTATGGCTTTCCACAGAAACCCTTTTAATTGTCCTAAATGTGATACCAAAATGAATTTTGTCCTCTGCATTAATTAGAAATGAGGTTTTAGTATGTTTGATTTTAATTCTTTTCCATTTGCTTTAAGTGGAAAAACAGTTGCTTACATCTGTCCAAAATGTAAATATAAGTTCGATGCACCTATTGAAGCTGTTTTAGAATTTGAACAAGAAGATGAATGGAATGGTTTACCTATTTC
>CANOYI010000065.1 GCA_947571515.1 uncultured Clostridium sp.
AAATCATATATTAAGCTTTCTCACAAGAAAACAAATAATAAGACTGACTAGTAACAAACAAACTCCTCCCACACTAAATTAGCAAAATCTATCCCTTTATTCGTCAATCGTATCCAATCGCCATCCACTACTAGCAAATCTTGCTTTACCAATTTTTCAATCTCTTCTCGAAACAAAAAAATGGGATTATCCACAAACTTTTCTTTAAACTTTTGAATACTCACTCCTTCTATTTTTCTCAAGCCTAATAACATATACTCTTTTTTTTCATCTTCTAAACTTTGCTTTTCTTGGATTGTTTTATTCGTAAAATTCCATTTTCCCGCTTCTGTAAAAGCAGAATTAGCATAGCGAACACCATGTAAATAAGAATGGGCAGATGCCCCCAATCCGATATACTCCTTTTGTTCCCAACAATTGCTATTATGTTTTGACTCTTTTCCTTCTTTGGCAAAATTAGATATCTCATAATGCTTATATCCATTTAATTCTAACGTATTTTTCACATACCAATACATCTGTCTTTCCAACTCTTCTGTTGGCAATTGCAATTTTCCTGCATGAATTAATTTTTCAATTTTCGTATTCTCCTCTACCATTAGCGAATACACGCTCACATGATTTGGATTTAACTTTTTGATTTCCTCTAATGTGTTCTTAATATCCTGAATCGTTTGATTTGGCAGACCTATCATGACATCTATATTAATATTTTCAAAGCCTACTTCTTTTACTAATTGATAAGCTTCTAAAAATTCTGCATAATTATGAATTCTTCCTATCTGTTTTAGCAAAATATCATTGGTGCTTTGCAAACCAATACTAATTCGATTAATACCTGACTTTTTATATTGTTCTAATTTTTGTTTTGTAATCGTTCCTGGGTTAATTTCTATTGTAATTTCTATCTCTTCAAATTTGGTTTCATTATTGATTAGTTTTGCTTTTAGCTCTTCTAGCAATTGTTTGATATATTTCTCATCCATAAAAGAAGGAGTCCCTCCCCCTATATAAATCGTTGTAACATTATAATTGCTTAGAGCATATTGTTCTAGTTCTTTGCTTACTTCTTGGATGTAGCTTTCTACTTGACTACCTTGATTGGTATAAGATACAAAATCACAATAATAACATTTGCTTTTACAAAATGGTATGTGAATATAAATTCCTAATTCTTTTGACAATTTTTCCTCCTATTTGACTTACTTTCCCCATTTAATCCCGGAACCAGTGGGGACATTTCTGCTATCTGCATAATCTTTTTTAATCGATAATTCACTCCTGACTTGCCAACTGGTTCTTTTAATAATTTCCCCAAATCCACTAATGACATATCTGGATTTTCTAATCGCAAAATTGCTATTTCTTTTAAATTGTCATCTAGCTTTTGAAATTTTCCTGTTTCTCGCAATTTTTTGATGGCTGCAATTTGCCCGAATAGAGGCATTGATGGTTTTGTTTAAATTGGCTGTTTCACAATTTACTAATCGATTGACTTTTCCTCTCATTTCTTTTTGAATTCTAATCTCTTCAAATTGCATAACTGCTTTACCCGCTCCTATTAGGGCTAAAAACTTTGAAATTTCTTCTCCTTCTTTGATATAGATAGAACTTTTAAATGTTTTTACACGAATATCTAATTTCTGTAGCATATTTACTAACACCTCTAAATTTTGCTGGTTAGCTAGATCCACTTCTAAATGATATTCTTTTTCTGGATTATTAACAGAACCTGAACCCATAAAAGCACCTCTAATAATTGCTTTCCTGTTTTCTTCTTTCCAATCTGTTTGAGCTATTAGATAGATTTGTTGATTTTCTATTGGAACAAAGTTTACGTCTTTTATTTTAACGGTAATAACAAATGCTTTTCCGTGAGACATCTATCTTATGGTTAATATTTAAATTCGATAAAAGCTTTGAAAATCGATTAATATTGTAATCACTTTCTGTTGAAAACTTAATTTCTTTATGATTGACTACACTGGTATTTCCTGATACAAAATAGCCAATTAATTCATTTTTCACAATCTCTTGATTGGATAAATTACTATTTTTATTTAATTCTTGCTTAATATCAGAAGAAAATGACATCTTACCTCTCCTTTTTCCTTTTACTTGCATTTTTTAATTTTATAATATTTTTTATGAAATAACAAATCGTGGGGATCAACAAATTATAGACTGTTAGCAAATTTTCACCAAAAATTTGTGTTATAGTCTGTTATGTAGCCTGAGATTTATAAATAAAAAATATTATAAACTTAAAAGTCGAATAATATTAAAACCTACAGTTTTGTCACAATCACTCTATCATTCCCATACAAATCTTTCTTGCTATAAATACTCCTATATTTTTCTTCTTCGTCAATCAAATCCATCACATCATCTTTTTGGTCATAGCCAATCTCTAGGCACAAATATCCGCCATACTTTAGAAACTCATCTGCTTGATGAATTATCTTACGGTAAAAATCCAAGCCATCCCATCCTCCATCTAAAGCTATAAGTGGTTCTCCTTGCACTTCTTTCTCTAATGTCTTAATCACTTCCCTTTTAATATAAGGTGGATTCGATACAATGATATCATACTTTTCTTTTGGTAATTGCTTAAATAAATCACAACAAAGAAAAGCAATTTGCTTTTCGACCTTGTTATTTTTAGCATTTCTTTCTGCTATCACTAAAGCCTCTTTACTTATGTCAGTCGCTGTAATTTGACTATTTTCTATGTATTTGGCAAGTGAAACCGCTATGGCTGCACTTCCTGTACATAAATCTAAAATTTTTTTTGCGTTTATTTTTTTAGCAATTCGAATTATTTCTTCTACCAAAACTTCTGTGTCTGCTCTAGGAATTAATACATCTTTATTGACATAGAAGTTCATTTTCATAAATTCTTGTTGGTGTGTAATATGTTGTAAAGGAATTCCTTTGATTAATTTTTCTATCGCTTTGAAATATTTTTCTTCTTGTTCTGGAGTTAGCTTTTTATCGTCATATACCATAATATATTGCCTGTTTTGGTTTAATATATGCTGTATTAATAACCTAGCTTTTAGCTTTGGGCTGTCAATATTTTTTATTTTTAGTTTTATAGTTGCTTTTCCAATTGCTTCTTTGATTGTCATATCCACACCTTCTTTCATTTTCCCTTTTTATCTATTTTCAAAAACCTCTATTCTTTTTCGATATCCCTTTACAAGCAATTCGATTGCCTCATCCGATAACTTGGTATATTCTTGATATTTCTTTAATAATTCTTGATACTCTATTTCTAATGTCTTCATCCTTTCTATTTGCTCTGCATTTATTTTTATAGTAAAGAACTTTTCTAAATTTTTGCTTGGAATAAGTTCTGTTGTAAAGCATTTTATTTCTCCCGCAGAAAAATCCCAGTAATTCATAGTAACATTTGTATTCATACTTCTTCCTGTATCAAATATAGGGCAAATTCTTTTCCATTCCAAGTTTTTCACATCTCTTACTACTCCAAAATTACTCAAATGTCTATCTTCATTTAATAAGATATAATCCAACATAAACATCTTTTGTAAGTATTCTTCTGCCTTTGGTACATGATGTTCTTTTAATATTTTTAAATACAAATAATAATCTTCTGGTGTTTTTGTAACTTCTTTCGCTCTCTCCGTTAATATACTATGTGCTGGTATAATTTCCTCATCTTTATTAATAGCACACTTGCACATACTTACTAATGTGTCTTTCCTTTTACTATGAACAACATCTAATGTGTACTCTACATGTGGCAATTCTAATATATCACATATTCTACTTGCTAACACTTCATTAATTGGCTCAAAATTATGAACAGTACCTGCTCCTTTATATAAATAATTTTCTCCTTCTTTTTTAATCCATACCTTTTTTAATTGACCGTTGGTTGTGTTATTAGGAGTTTTATAGGAATCATCATTCTTTCTTTGCTTCAATGAATTTCCTGCTCCACTTCCAAAAGTACCATCTGCGAAACTGATACTATCATAATTTTTATCAAAATAATTGATTTCTTTCCATTCTACTTGTTCTTTTTCTGGTTTAAACCAGTATTGGTCAGATACGGATAAGGCATAATCTTTATTGATTAATTCCTTTGTATGATTTACACCAAAAATCTCCAATAATTCTTTGGCATTGTCTCTATATACTGGTATTCCCCTGTCATTAAACCAATTGTTTAATTCTATGACTCTTTTTTCTTCTGCTATATTTTTAATATTGAGTGGTGCATATTCTAAATGATTTATTTCATCTATTTTCGTTATAACGTTTAAGTCTTGGTCAAATTCAAATTTTAGTACTTCTCTATTTTGATTCATTAAAATGTATTTTTCTACCATAGATTTCCTCTCTTTCTTTTATGTGTAATTATATCATACACCATGATTATTTACAATGAGTTAATATTTTAAGTTTCGACTTTTTTGCAAATTTCTCCGCTAGTTGGGCATTTGCTATTAAAAAGCATTACAGATTTTGGATAAGCTAAGCTTTCGCAGAAAATGTATTTGTATAAAATGAGCCTCTTTCACGTTCAAATACGAATTCCTATATTTAGAATAAATAATGAATGTGACCAAAAGAACAAATCGGAAAGCCTTAAGATTAGCATAATTTAAACTTTTTTCTTTGGCTTTCCGTTAATTTGTTCGTGTGCCAAATTTATGAAATAAATTTGTGTACAATGTTTTTTATATATTAGAAAGTCTGTATGACTTTCCTAATATATAAAATTAGAAATTCTTAGATTATTTTTTGGAAAGGGTTCATCTATTGATGGAAGGGTGCCAAAAAATAATCTTAGAATTTCTTGTTTTATGTAGGAAACCGAATTATTTATGAAAAATATAGGAATTCGTATTTGCCTTGAACATTCCTCATTTTATACAATAACATTTTCTAACTACAAGCTTAGATATACAAAATCTTTCATTTATTTTTAATAGCAAATGCCCAACTAGCGGAGAAATTTGCAAAAAAGTCGAAACTTAAATTGAAATATGAGTTGAAAATATTGATGTTTTGGTATATAATACAATTACAAATTTTATTAAGGTAAGGTGATATGTTATGGATATGGAAAATTTAATAAAAAAGGCTGATGATTTTAATAGAGCTGAAATCCAAAAATATAATCCTGATATGGAATTTCTATATGATATTTCTTTAGAGGCTGGAATTAAATTAGCTAAACAATATGGTGCAGATGAAAATATTGTGAAAATTGGTATATCATTAATGGATTGTAAACTTCCCGAAGCTTCCCATTTAGGAACACCAAAACAACATATATTAATGTCATCTGATGCAACAAAGGAAATTCTTAAAGAAGTTGATTTTTTAGATGAAGATACGAAAGAAAATATTATAAAATGCGTTGAGCAACATCATGGTGCAGAAAAATTCTTTAGTTTAGAAGCCGAAGTAGTATCAAATAGCGATTGTTATAAATTTATTCATCCAAAAGGCGTTCTTTATTACGCTTCTATGTTAGGTCGTAGATTTCATGATTTTGATAAAGAACTTGAACAATTGAATTTTAAGTTGAATGAAAAACATAATGTTCTTTCTTTGGATTTCGCAAAAGAAGAATTAGAACCTTATTACGAATTTTTTCAAAAGGCTATCAATAAAGCACAATCAAAAGACAATACTTCTGCTTAGTAGTATTGTCTTTTGATTTTCAGTATAATCCTTTTGAAAATTTTATTCTGCTATAAAAAGTACATGAAATTTGTTACCTTTAGCTTACACACTTAATTTTACACTATCTATTAATCAAAAAACTTTTTAAAATCTGTTTCATTAATCTTCTCTTTTTGTAATAGTTCTTCTGCTATACTATCTAATTTATCTCTATGTTGTTTTAGTAAAGCTTGTGCATCATTGTAAGCGGTATCAATTAGTGTTTTTACTTCTTGTCCTATTTTATCGCCAATATCTTCTCCAAACATTTGCATTTCATATGGTTCTTTTCCTTGGAAATCAATTGGTCCCAAAGTATCGCTCATTCCATATTTGGTTACCATATCTCTTGCTATTCCGAGTGGCTACTTCAATATCATTACTAGCTCCTGTTGAGATGTCATCTAATACTAATTTTTCTGCTGCTCTTCCCCCTAATAAAGCAATTAACTTTTCTTGCATTTCTGTTTTAGAAATATAGTATTTGTCTTCATCTGATTTATACATTGTGTATCCACCAGCTACTCCTCTTGGAATAATCGATACTTCTTTTACATCAGTTTGTGTTGGCAAATATCTGCTAACAACTGCATGTCCAGCTTCGTGGTAAGCGGTTAATTTTTTGTCTTTTTCTGAATAGACTCTCGTACGTTTTTCTAGTCCTACTGTTACTTTTTTTACCGCTTCTTCGATATCGTCATTTTCGATATCTTCGTGTTTGTTTTTCGTTGCTATGATAGCAGCTTCATTTAAGATATTAGCAAGTTCTGCTCCTGTAAAACCAGCTGTATCTTCTGCTATACTTTCTAAATTGACATCTTCTGCTATTCTTTTATCTTCTGCATGTATTTTTAGAATTTCTAATCTTCCTTTTAAATCTGGTGTTGGAATCGTAATTTGTCTATCAAATCTTCCTGGTCTTAGTAATGCTTGGTCTAACATTTCTGGTCGATTGGTTGCTGCTAATACAATAATCGTTTCTTCTGAACTAAATCCGTCCATTTCCACTAATAATTGATTTAAAGTTTGATTATTTTCTGTTTCTGCTCCACTATTGGAACTTCTTCTTGAACCTATTGCATCTATTTCGTCAATAAATATTATACATGGTGATAGTTTTCTTGCTTTTTCAAATAATTTTCTAACACGAGAAGCTCCTAATCCTGCAAACATTTCAATAAATTCAGACCCACTCATAGAAATAAATGGTACCTCTGCTTCTCCCGCAATAGCTTTTGCAATTAAGGTTTTACCTGTTCCTGGCTTTCCATACAATAAAACACCTTTTGGAATTTTAGCTCCCATCTTTGTGAATTTTTCTGGTTTTTTCAAGAATTCTACAATTTCCACTAATTCTTCTTTTTCTTCATCTAAGCCTGCTACATCATCAAATTTAACTTTTGTTTTTCTTTCGGTATCATCATATACCTTTCCTTTTTCGCCTAATCCTTGCATTTTAAATATCATAATAAATAAAGCCAACATAATGAAGGTTGGTAAAAATGAAATAATGAAAGGTGGAATTTGTGCTAATACGCTTTTTGGTTTTTGTACTAATTCAATTTCATTTCCTTCTGCCACTTTTTCTTGCACTAAATCAATAAAACTTTCTGTATTTGGAACAATTGATTTTTTTTCTTTACCTTCCTCAACATCTTTTTGTTTTACTTTAACCGTTGTACTACCAACTGTCATCTCAACTTTTTCTATCTTTCCTTCTGCTAATTCTTTAATTAAATCCGTATAGGCTAGTGTGTTTTCATCTTCTTTATTTTTATCTTGATTGATATAAAATATGCTTACCCCTACTAATAAAATCAATACTAAAACTAAACTAACTAGATAAATCCACAGTTTTTTATTTTTTTGTTTCTCATCCTTTTTCTTACTCATTTTTTATTCTTCCTTCCTTTTAATCGTTACTATTCATAGCTATTAATTTTTCCTACTAAATTTATTATATTTTTATACAGTAGAAATTTTCTCCCTGTGGGAGGAAAGCTTCGTACTGTATAAATATGCAAATTTCTAGAATTGCTTTGCGATTATCATCGCTTAGCAATTCTTAAATTTGTTTTTTATAAAGTGACAATTCGGGGGGACCAACAAGGTACAAACTGTTACTTTTGTTACAGTTTGTCCGCAGCCTGAGAGTCTCTTTAGAAAAAATACTAATAAATTTAGTCACAATTATCTTCGAAACCTAAACTCCTTGTGGCTCTCCTCCACCTACACCATCTTGTTTTCCTTTATTTTCTTTTTTATCCTTCTTTTGTTCTTTTTCCTTTTCTTTTTTCTCCTCTTCTTTGTCCTTCTCTTGTCTCTCCTTCTTCTCCTGTTCTTGCTTTTCCTCTTGCTCTTTTTCTTCCATTTCTTTCTTAACCAATTCTTGTGTTTCTAAAATTTTCATCAATTCTATTTGTTGTTTCATAAATTCGGTCTTTAATATAAAAATAGCTGCCACCAAGTAAATCGCTGCCACAGCAACATACATTACTTGGAAATATTCCATATTGAAATCGATAAATATATTCACAGCAATATATATCATATTCAAGAAAATCGACAAAGTAAATGCATAAATAGACATATTGAAGATTGCCAAAAATCTCATTTTAATACGTGCAATCCATGTTGTTAAATAGCCAAATACACTTAGGAAAATTACATTGGATAAAGTGGTTAAAAGATACATAATAAAACTATATATAAATATGGTAATAAACACACTAACGTACAAGGTGATTACTTTCGAACTATTCACATAATCTATTACGCTTTGCTTGTTAAATTCCGTAATTCCCATTTGTTCTAAAAGTTCTTTGTACTGATAGTTAATAGTACCTGCTACTGACCCATTTTTTAAAATCACTTTATCTTTTAAGATAATCATTCCGCTTCCAGATTTCTCAATCTCATTGATATACTGATTAATCGCTTGTTCTTCTTCTGTTTTGGTGTCTATAATCGTTCTTCCCACATAAGAATCATCTTCTGAAATCGTAAGTCTTTCATCTGATGAAACGTCTAATATACCTTCTTTATACGTAAATTCTGGAAATTCATTTTTTAGATATTGCATCCCTTCTTGAAGCATATGATAGGTTTGATAGATGGTTCCCAAACAAAGAACAATCGCTAAAATTGCCACGATTCTACTGATATACGTAAACGCCCTACCCAACCCTTCGGCTGCCATATCTGGATATTTTTCTATTTTGGTAATCGAATTTCCTATTTTTTGAAAAAAACCTTGCTTCAAAGTATTATTCTTCTCCTCTTTTTCTTCGCTCATCATCGATACTCCCTTCTTATGTTGGAATCTACAAATTTAGGATTCACAGAAAAAACCACTTGATCTCCAATGTTAATATCTTTTTGTCCTATCTCACATGTAACATGATAGGTTCCAATTCTTCCTAATATTTTGCAATTACTATTCTTTATTTTAACATACATAGCTTGTTTTTTAAAAAATGATTTTACACTATCTAGCAAATATCTCACTTTATCAATGTTTCGGAACATATCTTTATCATTTTTCACATTAATACCATCCATATAACCACATGGTATCACAGCTACTTTCATCTTTTTGGGCGTTGTATAGATGTTAGAATAGCCAATATTAAATCCTTTTGGTAATTCTTTTATCTCTGATACTTGTGCTTCTAAATACCCTATTTTCTTCAATCCAATTGAATTTGGAAAAGATATTCTTCCTAAAAAGGCAGAACCAACTCTAACAGCATTTAAGTGCATATTCGGAAATTTCAAAAAAGCAGAAGAATTACAAATATGAAGCATTCCTGTTTCTATCTCATTCATTTTTAAAACTTCAACGACATCCATAAACCTTTGAAATTGTGTTTTTGTATAGTTATCATCAAAAAAGCTAAGCGAAAAATGAGAAAAAGTACCTTCTATCTTTATATTTTCCATACTTTTTAGAACTTCTACCATTTCATCACGATTACTATAAACAAACCCATATCTTCCAAAACCAGTATCAATCTTAAGATGTGTCCTTATTTTTTTATTTTGTTCTTTTCCTACTTGGTCAGCAATCTCTACATCTTCCTTTGAGCCAATGGTAATAATAATGTTATTTTGCACTAAAGTTTCCACATCTTCTTTAATTGCTGTAGAAGATAACATCAAAATATCTTCTTTGATTCCTGCTTTTCTTAATTGAATGGCTTCTTCTATTGCTGCTACTGCAAAAAATGAAATCCCTTGATCAATTAAAAAATTTGTATATTCCACTAATCCAAGGCCATAGGCATTTCCCTTTACAACTGCTATCATTTTAACAGGATTACCCTTATCATCTTTTCCACTTTTGTTAGCAAATTCTTTGATTTTTTCTATATTGTGTCTTAAATCTTCCTTTTTTATTACTAAAGTATTCACCTAAATCATCCTTTTCTTTCTATAACGTCTCCACTGGTTCCAGTCCCCACTGGTCCCTAGCTTTTCCCCACTGGTTGCCGGGTTTTTTTTGGTGAAAAAAAATATTTAATTTTTATTTTGCAAAAAAAAAAAGGAAACCAAGGGGGTGGTGTGGGTAAGTTGTGGTTTTTTTTTTTTTATTTAATTTTT
>CANOYI010000066.1 GCA_947571515.1 uncultured Clostridium sp.
AAAGTAAAGGAGCAAGAGTCAAAAGTAAAGGAGCAAGAGTCAAAAGTAAAGGAGCGAGAAGAAAAAGTAAAGAGAGAGAAAGAAGAAATTAAACAAGAAAAAATAAAAATCATTATGAATATGATAAAAAATAACATAGATGAAAATACAATCTTAAAAATTGTTAATATTGACAAAAATAGCTTAACGAAGATAAAAAGACAAATGAATATAATAAATATATAGTAATTTGCAATGTTAATACTTCTTGAATACATCAAATTTTATTACATTAAAAACAAAATAGTTTTGAATTTAAAATAAGTTCAAAGCTATTTTTTTGTTTTCATAGTAGTAACAATTTAGCAATATTATGTTAGAATAACTTTTACATATTACTTGAAAAATAGCCCTAAAAGTCGTATAATAGAAGACAATAATAAAAAACTTAAGGAGATCGTTATGCCTAAATTTTTTATAACCAATAAATGTATCAAGAACCAAGAAATCATCATCAAAGGAGAAGATATCAATCACATAAAAAATGTATTAAGGAAGAAAGTAGGAGATCAAATAACCATTTGCAATACAGAAATTTCAGTGGATTATTTATGTGAGATTGTAAAATTGGAAGAAGAGACAATAAAATGCAATATAGTAGAGGAACTAGCGACCAATGTGGAATCAAATGTAAAAGTAACGATTCTGCAAGGGTTACCAAAATCAGACAAGATGGAATTGGTTATTCAAAAAGCAGTAGAACTTGGGGCATATGATATCACCCCAGTAGAAATGAAAAGATGTGTTGTTAAATTAACAGATAAGGACGAAACAAAGAAATTGCAAAGATGGCAAAAAATTGCAGAAGTAGCAGCCAAACAAAGTGGGAGAAATAAAATTCCACAAATAAATGAAATAAAATCCATTTCAGATATTTGTAATTTGTGTCAAGAGTATGATATAGTAATAGTGGCATATGAAAATGAAAAAGAAAATAAATTGAAACAGGAACTAGAAAAATTGAAAATAAAGCAGTTACAAAATCTAAAAATGGCAATTTTAATAGGACCAGAAGGAGGAATAGATAATTCGGAAATAGAACGACTAAAAGAGAATGGAGCTAAAATAGTAACTTTAGGAAATCGAATTCTAAGAACAGAGACAGTAGCATTAAGTATGTTAAGTATCATTATGTATGAGTTGGAAACTTTTTAGTAATAGAATGGGGGAAAATAAAAAATGGTAGATGATGCATCATTAGAAAAAGAAGATAGAAAAATCAGCAAGAAACAAAATAGCCAAGAAAATTACAAAGAAAAAAGCAAGAAACAAAATGGCCAAGAAAATTACAAAGGAAAAAGCAAGAAAAAAAATGGCCAAGAAAATCACAAAGAAAAAAGCAAGAAACAAAACAGCCAAGAAAATCACAAAGAAAAAAGTAAGAAACAAAATAGCCAAGAAAATCACAAAGAAAAAAGCAAGAAACAAAACAGCCAAGAAAATCATAGAGAAAAAAGTGAGAACAAGAATAGAACAATCAATCAAAAACCAAAAACAAAAAACCAAAAGCTTCCTAAGGAAATTTCACAAGAAATTGTAAAGCAAATGTTTAAAAATTTATTGCGAGCTGTAGGAATTATGCTATATTTTTTGGTTCTAAACTTAGCACATTCTAATATGGCACAAGAAAGACTAGTAGGTGATATTGAAGTATTTTCTGGTGTGTTTTTAATTATTGGAATTTTCTTTTTAGAAAAAGCCTATAGAAAAGATCAAGGAGGAACTGCTATAACAGGAGTAGAGTTTTTGTTTTTATCTTTACATAGTTTATCAATCATGCATATAATCACTATGTTTAAATATGACTTTAGGTCTTATTTATTAACGTCTTCTTATATTTTTGCTATTTATTATGTGTTAAAAGCCATTGTATTATATACAAAAGGAAGAAGAGAGTATTTAAATAGCTTAAGCGACATTTCTGAAATTGTTAAAAAAGAAGAACCAGTGAAAAAGGAAGCCAAAAAGAGAAATGAAAACAAAGAAGGAAATAGAATAACAGAAAATCCGAAAATAGTTCAAAATTTAAGTACTAAGAAAAAAGAGAAAACAAAGAAACTGCTGTTAGAAAAAGAAAAGGAAGATAAAAACATAACTGCTAAAAAAAGTAAGCTAAATAATGAAGAACTAAAAGAAAAAACAACAAAAACGAAAACAAAGAAAATAAAAGAAGCGTTAGAAGAAAGTGAAATAGAAAAAAGAAAACCAACCAAAAGGAAAACAAGAATAGAAAAAGAAGGATCAGAAGAGAATAAAGTTGAGAAAAAGAAACCAACAAGGAAAAAGGCAAAAATAGGAGAAGAGGCATTAGAAACAAGTGAAGAAAAAGCAACCAAAACAAGGGTGAACAAAGTAAAAGAAGAGTCAGAAGAGAGTAAAACTGAGAAAAAATTGACAAAGAAAAAGACAAAAATAGGAGAAGAGGAATTAGAAGCAAGTAAAGAAAAAGCAACCAAAACAAGAGCAAAGAAAGTAAATAAAGAGCCAGAGAAAAGTAAAGCAAGTAGAGAAAAAACAACCAAGGCAAAGACAAGAAAAGAAAAAGAAGAGCCAGAAGAAACAAACACATCAAAAAAGAAAAAAATCGTAAAAACCAAAAGAGAGGTAACCAAAAATGATTAAAAGTATGACAGGATATGGCAGGGCCAATCTATCTAAAAAGGAAAGAGAATATCAAGTAGAAATAAGAAGTGTTAATCATAGGTATTTAGACATTTCTGTGAAAATGCCAAGAGTATTGAGTTATTTAGAAGAAGAGGTAAAAAAACAAATTTCATCTAAAGTAAATAGAGGAAAAATCGATGTATTTATTACCTTTGAAAATAATTCAACAGAGGGAAAAGAAATCAAAATCAATACAGAAATAGCTAAAATTTATATTGATGAGTTAAAGAAATTGGCGAACCAAGAAGAAATTTCAGCTAATATAGAAGTAACAGAAATTTCTAAATTTCCAGATGTTTTAAGTATTCAAAACAATCGAGAAGACGAAACCATAAAAAGTGAATTGTTAGAAACAATTAGTCAGGCAACAGAAAAGTTAGTACAAATGAGAACAACTGAAGGTAGCAAAATAGCAGAAGATTTATTAGTAAGAATTAAGTTAATTCAAGAAAAAGTAAAAGAGATATCTTCACTTTCTACTGGACTTATCGAAGAATATGTAGTAAAATTAGAAAGTAGAATAAAAGAAATACTAAAAAATCAAGAAATAGATGAAGCAAGATTGGCACAAGAAGTGGTGATATATGCTGATAAATGCTCTGTGGAAGAAGAAGTAACAAGGTTAAAAAGTCATATATCACAATTTGAAAAGCTTTTGAATACAGAAGAAGTCATTGGTAAGAAATTGGATTTTATCATTCAAGAGATGAACCGTGAGACAAATACGATTGGCTCAAAAGCGAATAATTTGGAAATTACAAATGATGTGATTGATGTAAAAACAGAATTAGAAAATATCAGAGAACAAATTCAAAACATTGAGTAGTTTGAAAAGTAATTGCGGTTTTTTTTAGTTATTGCATTTCGTTTTCAAGCTAGATTAAAACAAAGAAAAGGAGAAAGAAGAATGCAATTAGTAAATATTGGTTTTGGAAATATTGTATCAGCAGAAAGGATAGTAGCAATTGTAAGCCCAGAGTCGGCACCAATCAAAAGAATGGTACAAGAAGCAAAAGACAATAAAACAGCAGTAGATGCTACTTATGGAAGAAGAACAAGGGCAGTGTTAATCATGGATTCTGGACATATTATATTATCAGCTGTTCAACCAGAAACAGTAGGAGGAAGAATTGATAAGTCAATTTCTCAAGAATTTGAAAAATAAAACAGAAACTGGGATTAGAGGGACGTTCCTTAAAATCCCGAAAGAAAGGAAGGATTTAAAATGATTGTAAAACCAACAGTTAGCCAATTATTAACACAAGCACAAAACAGATATGAACTAGTAATTGCAACTGCAAGGAGAGCAAGACAAATAGCAGCAGGAGATGAAGTAAAGACAGATGCGAAAGAGGACTCACCAGTTACCTTAGCTGCTAATGAAATAGCAGAAGGGAAGGTAACCATATGTTAGTCATATTATCTGGCGTAGCAGGTGCAGGGAAAGATACGATAAAGAAAGAATTAATCAAAAGGATGGAACAGGTAGAAACGCTTCCATCTTTTACTTCTCGACCAATGCGTGAAGGAGATATCGAAGGAGAAACCTATAATTTTGTTAGTCGAGAAGAGTTTGAAACAATGATAGAAAATCAAGAATTTTATGAATATGATATTCATCATAATCAATATTATGGAACCTCAAGAAAATTATTGAATGACAAAATTGAGAGTGGAAAAATTATTGTAAAAGATATTGATGTGAATGGAACCGAGCATTTAAAAGAATTGTTAAAAGGTGACACCAAAGTAATTACTATTTTTTTAAGAGTGCCAAAAGAAGAATTAAAGAAAAGGCTAGAAGCTAGAGTGGACAAGCCTACCCCTCAAGAAGTGATATTAAGGCTAAATCGATTTGATTACGAAGAGTCTAAAATTAGCTTATATGACTATGTATTAAAAAATGATAATTTAGAAAAGACAGTACAAATTATTAAAACTATTATAGAAAATGAGCAAAAACACGTTTAATTGTTCTGTTCATCCGCGAAAATTGCAAAGCAATTTTCTGTGGCATTTATTTCTATGATAGGAAATTCGAAGAATTTTCTTATCATAGAACATAGCAGAAAGAAGGAGAAACTTTATGGAAGAAAAGGAAGAAGAGAGATTTCTTCATGTTATCATAAGGCAATTATGTGATGAATTGGATATTAAAGTGGAAAAGCTATCTTATGGGTGGCTTCTTCAGCTTTCCAAAGATGGTAAAGTAAGACATATTACAAGGAACCATTTTGACAATAATCCACAGGCAACAGGTGAAATCGCAGATGACAAATATGCTACTTATGAAGTATTAAAATCTCAAAATGTGCCAGTTATTGAACACACTATGGTATTCAATCCAGCTACAAGAACCAAATATATTCCAGAAGAGGGAATATGGAATACGGTGGTAGCTGAATTTTTAAGATATAGAAAAGTAGTGGTGAAATCGAATGATGGCTGTATGGGAAAAGGTGTAGAGCTTTGCCATAACTTAAGAGAAATAGAAATTGCGATTCAAAAATTATTTTATCAAAAAGAAAACTCTATTAGCATTTGTCCTTATTATGATATCAAGACCGAATATAGATCATTTTACTTAAATGGTGAAGTGCTTTTGATTTATGAAAAAACAAAACCTTTTGTCATTGGTGATGGAAAATCAACACTAGGAGAATTAGTAGAAGCTTTGCATTTGCCAGATAAAAAAGTGGTACGAGATAATTTAATTTTATTAGATATGGGGACTGTACCACAAAAGGGTGAAAAAGTTGATATTTCTTGGAAATATAATTTGAGTGGTGGAGCAACAGCAAAGGTATTAGACAAAGGCGAATTGTACCAAAAAATTGAACCATTAGTGATAAAAGCAGGAAAGGCTATGAATATGAATTTTGCTACCATTGATGTCATTCAAACAGTGGATGATGAGTTGTATATAATGGAAATTAATTCAGGTGTTTGTGCTACCATTTTTGCCGAAACAGTGGAGGGTGGCTATGAATTGATTAAAGATGTTTATAGAAAGGCCTTGAAGGCTTTGTTTGAATAAATAGGTACAACCTTGTTTTCTTGTGAGAAAGCTTAATATATGACTTTTTCATACCTTAGCTGGTCGCTTACGCGGTATTTCAAAAATAATATATTAAGCTTTCTCACTAAAAAATATAAGAGTAGGCTGAACAGTAACATAATGTCGAATTTTGCGACGAAAAGTTAGCAAAAAGTATTGCTAAAAATAAAATTCTGTGATACATTATCAATAAGCAATGATTTTAACATTGCAAAACAAAAACAACTTTGGTTAAGCATAAGGATTTATCTATATTTTATATCATTTTAAAATCTAAAAAAATCCAAACAAAAAAAGAAAACAAGAAAGAAGGAATTTTATGAAAAACAGAAAACAAAAAGTTCTGGGTTTTATTTGTGTATTCATCATACTTTTTGCTATTATATTTTCGAATATGGAAAAAGTATATGCAACCAGTAACAACCCATATACTGTTATTAATTCTCAAACATTACTAGAATCCAACGACCTAGATAGTTTGAGGTTAAACATAACAGAATTACCAGTAGTGAAAGTAACAGGAAGTGCTAATTATACAATTGCTGATTCAGCAAAATTCACACCTTCAGATGTTAAAGTAAGAAGTGTAACGTTTAGGAATGTATCAAGCCGGAGACAAACTAGATTCAGTTGTCACTGCTAAATTTAGTAAATGCGGAACTTTAAATGGAAAAACGATTGATATAAAAGTAGTTTGTTCAGACATTGTTATAAAGGGTACAGAAGATTGGCAATTATCTTGGACTGCTTATGGAACTACTGATAAGATGATCAATTTTAATGAATGGTGGTATTATAATACAGAACATGTAAAGGTAAACGTTTATTTTTATTACACAGGTTCCAATACACCAATTACTTTTAATAATGCCTATTTATCAATCTATTCAGAAGATAAAGATGAAGGATGTGCTTCACAAACTGCTACTGATAGATATCTATATGAAAAAACCGATATGGTTTACACACCAACATGGAAATCGAATGTTAATTCTGGTGTATATCATAATGTGTTTTATGGTGGTGACAATCAACCTGGAAATGGTACAAATTCAGGAACTTTAAGATGTGTATCCTTTCGATACCAAAACGTAAATAATATAGAAGTTGAGTTATTAACTTTAAATCCAGAGACAAACTCGGGTGCTGGCTATCACTTAGAGTATATTTCATTAACAGCAACAAAACCAGATAATCCTAAAAAGAAAGTAGACAAAACAGTAGTAAATACAGGTGATACCATAACCTATACTGTAACACAAAATATTTCAAAAGCTACTGATAAGAACTTTTATTATACTTCTTTCATCTTTCGAGATGTATTAAATAGTAATGTAAGTTATCAATCTTTAAATGTATACGATGAAACCAAAAAAGATGTAACAGCCACAGCGGGAAGCATAAACCACGATTCTGCTACCAATACACTTGATTATAAATTTAATACAAATTATTTAAAAAACATAAATTATAAAGGACAAACTTATCAATTTGTGATAAAAGCAAAAGTTAAAGAACGTGTAACAGCAGGAACTATCACGAATGTATCGGCTACTATTATCAATAATAATTATACCTTATCTTCTAACACTGTAACAAGTAAAATACCATACAAAGTAATCGTCAATCACGTAGATGAAGAAGGAAACAAATTAGCAGAAACAGAAACGATAAAGGGTTATGAGGGAACTTCCTATACAACAAAACAAAAACAGTTTTATGGTTATGAATTAATACAAAAACCGGAAAATAATACAGGAAATATGACAGAAGATATTATTAATGTGACCTATCACTACAAAGTAAAAGACAGTAAGGTTATTGCTGAATATGTAGATGAAAAAGGAAAACAAATAGCAGATAATGAAATGATACAAGGAAAAGTGTTTGACAAGTATCAAACACAAGCAAAAGATATTTATGGTTATCAATTAATCGAAACACCTTCCAATCGTACTGGAACAATGACAGAAGATACGATTACTGTGACGTATCGTTATGAATTAAAAGATAGCAGTGTAATCATTAGATATATAGATGAAGATGAGAATATATTAGCTGATGATGAAACTCTTCAAGGGCAAGTGTTTGATGAGTATACAACACGGACCTAAAGAAATTTATGGTTATGAATTAATTGAAATGCCACCAAATAGTAGTGGTAGAATGATAGAAACGCCTATGGTCGTAACTTACCGTTATCGATTAAAAGATGCGAATGTGATAGCTAAGTATATAGACGAACAAGGAAATGAAATAGCAGGCAATGAAATTATCAAAGGAAAAGTATTTGATAAATATCAAACAGAAGAAAAAGATATTTATGGTTATCAATTAATCGAAACACCTTCTAATCATACTGGAACAATGACAGAAGAGAGTATTACAATAATCTATCGTTATCAGTTAAAAGATGCAAGTGTTATCGCTAAATACATAGATGAAGAGGGAAAGGAATTATCCAATAACGAAGTTATTCAAGGGAAAGTATTTGATGAATATAGAACAGAAGCAAAAGAATTTCAAGGTCATAAATTGATAAAAATGCCAGAAAATAATATTGGTACTATGACAGAAGAACCTACTACAGTAACTTATCAGTACAGGAAGTTAGAATTCAATATTGCTGTTTCACAAAAATTGACAGAGATTGTCTTGAATAATGAACCAAAAGATGTTTCTGGAAAATTAGAAATAGACAGAAAAATCGATGTAAATTCACTAAAACTTACCTATACCATTACCGTTTCTAATTCAAGTGAACTAGATGGCTGTACTGTACTTCATAATACTATTCCAGATGGCTATGTAGCATTAGAACAGGAGAATTCTGGCTGGAAGATAGATGGCAACGATGCTTATCGAAATGTAGATGATTTAGTAATTGGTGAAGTAAGAGAGTTTCCAATTGTTCTAACAGCTACATCAAATGAAGTGGCAGGTACAATTGTTAATGTAGTTTCTTGCAAAGATTCTACTTGTGAACCTGGATTTTCGGAATCTACCTTGGCGGATAATACAGATACGAAAGAATTGATTATTGGCATTTCAACAGGTTTAACGCAACATTTGACAGAGATAGTTATTGAAGTATTAGTTGTGTTAGTTGTTTTGGGAGCTGTGTTGTGGAAAGTTAGAAAAAAGAAACATTAAAAGTATAACAGTCGTTGTAATAGGAAGATAAAAGATAAATTTTACTATTAAAAGCTTTAAAAAACACATAACAATTGTATTGATTTTGTGTATAAAATGTGATACAATACATATAATAGAATGTAGGAGGTGTTTATTATGGCTAAAACCGACACTTTGCATATAAGAGTAGAACCTAGTGTTAAACAAAGAGCGGAAAAAACATTAAATGATTTGGGTTTATCTATTACTGAAGCTATTAATGTATTTTTAAATCAAGTTATATTAAATGATGGTATTCCTTTTGAAATTAGAAAACCAAGATATAATAAAGAAACAATACAAGCAATGGAAGATGTTAAAAATGGAAAAAATTTAAGCAAAACTTTTGATAGTGTAGATGAAATGTTCGAGGAGTTAGATAAATAGTGCTAAAAGTCGTATATAGCAATCAATTCAAGAAAGATTATCAATTAATTCAAAAAAGAGGTTATGATATCAATAAACTAAAATATGTTGTTCAATTATTAGTAGAAGGAAAACCGTTACCAACTAAATATAAAGAACATTATTTAAGAGGTAATTATAAACGGTTTTAGAGAATGCCATATTCAACCTGATTGGATTCTAATTTATATGGTTGAAAATGATAAAATAACATTGACTGTTTCAAGAACAGGTTCTCATTCTGATTTGTTTTAGTATATAAAAAACAAGTTCCTATGAAATTTGCAATTAACATAAAAAAATGCTATAATTAATAAGATAACATAAAAATTTATTTTGTAAGAAAAAAGGAGGACACAATGATGAACGAAACAGCAAAAAGCTATAGGAAACAGGCAATTGAGGCAGAGAAAATGTGCCGGACAGAAATGCTCAAAGAATTCTTTAAGTTAAATGAAGAAGTCATTAAAAGACTTAAATGTCTTAGTAACACAGGAATCGATGAAGAAGCTTGGATTCGACTAGAAGGTGTAAAAGTCGATGATGACATGAAAGAATGCTACGATACCGCCAGTAAGTGGGAGGTGCTTAAACTTAGAAAGAAACTTAAAAACTTGAAAGAGGATAATATTGTTTCAGAGTTTTCTGCTATAAAGCGTAAAGGATGGCCATCGTATATTGACGAATTCATGAAAATGAATGAGTTATGGTGTGAAATTTCAGAGAGTAATGACGCTCTGATGTACTTGCAGATGAGATGAACTAAGAAAAACCGGCAAGCCAGCACATTGAATCGAATGGTTCGATGGGCTGGCTTCCTCCATTTATATATTAGAAAAGTCATACGACTAAAGCATTTTTTAATCACATTACTATTGTTCTCATTTTTTATCTCCAGTAATAACGAATGAAACCGAATAGAATGAAAAACGTAGTGAAATTAATAAAAT
>CANOYI010000067.1 GCA_947571515.1 uncultured Clostridium sp.
GCATTAATTCTTGCTATCCATAATTTTCTAAAATTACTTTTCTTATCTTTTCTTCCTACATACGCATATGCTAAAGATTTCATAACTGCTTGATTAGCATTTCTAAATCGATAACTTTTTGCTCCATAATATCCTTTTGCTTGTTTTAATATTTTTTTATGTCTTGCTCTTGTTGTTCTAGCTGTCTTTACTCTTGCCATTTATTTTCACCTTCCTTTTTATTTGTCAGGGGACACTTCTTTATTTTAGGTAAATTCTCATGGGATAAGAAATATCCCCTCCCCTTATGAGCTAGTATTTACCTATTTCTAAATTTAATTTCCATAGGGTAATAATTTTTTGATTGTATTTTCACATGTTTTATCAGCATAAGCATTTTGAATCTTTCCTGATTTCTTTTGTCTTCTTGTTTTATTAGCTAATAAGTGTCTTCTGTTTGATTTTGTTCTTTTTACTTTTCCCGTAGCTGTTAATGAATATCTTTTCTTAGCAGCTTTATTTGTTTTTAATTTTGGCATAATGATAACTCCTTTCGTTTATTACTTTTATATGTACAGACAATTTATTTATCTGTTTTTTTAACTAAAATGGTAAACATATTTCTGCCTTCTAATTTAGGTGACTTTTCAACAGTTGCAATATCTTCCAAAGCTTCGATAAATTTATTTAGTACAATTTCTCCTGCTTTTGAGTTATTGACTTCTCTCCCTCTAAATCGAACTGTTATTTTCACTTTATTTCCATCTGTTAAAAATTTTCTTGCATTTTTACATTTGAAACTAAAGTCATGTTCTTCAATATTAGGAGTCACCCTTAACTCTTTTATTTCAAGAATTTTTTGTTTTCTCTTAGCTTCTTTTTCTTTTTTTGCTTGCTCAAATTTATATTTTCCATAGTTCATAATTTTACAAACTGGTGGATTGGTATTGGGAGCAACTAGCACTAAATCTAAATTTACACTTTCCGCTTTACCTAAAGCTTCTTCAAATGGAATCACCCCTGCTTTTTGTCCATTATCTTCTATTAATTGTACTTCTTTTGCTCTTATTTGTCTGTTGATTGGTAAATCTTGTTTGATTGAAAACACCTCCATAAAAATAAAAAAAATTGACTTTGTTACAAGTCAAATCAAAATAAAACTTAAGCTACTGCTCTAAATTTATTTAATTTCTAACCTTTTTCCTCATTTGGATAAGGTGAGAAGCTCGACTTCTTCTTGTAACGTTTAGTATTATATAATATTTAATAGCGGTTTGTCAAGCATTTTTCAAATTCAAGTTCGACTTTTCAAAATATTGCATAAATCAAAATTCCAATAGACTGAATCATAAACAAATTCAAAACATTCGAAGTCAAAAGATTATTCGTGGCTTCCACCACACCAAGCATAGCATCATTCTTTTGTGCTTTATAGTGTTTTTGTGACTCAAAAAAAGTAATCAATTCTGGTATACTTGTAATAAAACCAAGTAATATACCAATGATAATTTCGGAAATATTAAATTGATGACACAAATTGTTCAAAGTTTCCCCTAGTAATTCTCCTATCACATACAATAAAAATCCTGTTCCAAGTAAAATACTAATATAAAGCACAGTTTTTCTAGTATTTCCTTTTTCCTTTTCTTCCTCTTTCTTAATTTGTTTTTCTAATTGTTGATCTTCTTTTTGTAAATATAATTTATGAACATTATTATTTAAATAGAGAAACAAAACAAACAAAATTAAAAAAGCTGGAACAATGATCACATTCATTTCTATATTTCTCCATACTAAAACCAAAGGTATTAATATCGTTATTAATACTAATACAATATCTACTTTAATTGCTCTATTCGTAAAAGCTTTTCTATTTTTATTTATGATAATAGATGCCAAATACTGAACTAAGTTAATGATATTAGAACTTAATATATTAAAAATACTACTACTCATTAATCCATTTATGCTAGAAATAGTAATCGTCAAAAGTTCTGGCATAGAAGTAGCATATCCTGCAATATCCCCCACTGTTTTTGCCTTTAAATTTAAATTTTCTGCTAATTTTCTTAAAGTTATTACCAAAATATTTTTAGCAATTAATACAATAAGTCCTGAATATAGGATAAACTTTGCAATTTCAAGAAACATCTTTTTTCTCCTTGTTCTATTATTATCATCAAAATTATTATAAGGTATCTCATTTTTTATTTTTCCCAATTTCTTGCTAATTATCAAAAAATATTATATAATTGGCTCATTCATACAAAAATAAAAATGTGCAAAAAGAAACGTCCCCATTGCACATAGGAGGTAATCATATGATAGATATTAAATTTTTAAGAGAAAATCCAGATTTAGTAAAAGAAAATATCAAAAAGAAATTTCAAGACCACAAACTTATTTTAGTTGATGAAATTCTTGATTTAGATATTAAAAATAGGGAATCCAAATTAAATGGTGATAATTTGAGAGCAGAAAGAAAAAACCTTAGTAATCAAATTGGTAGTCTAATGAAGGCTGGCAACAAAGCAGAAGCTGAAAAAATAAAAGCACAAGTAAATACAATCAACGAAAAATTAGCAGAAAATGAAAAACTAGAAAATGAATATGCAGAAGAAATAAAAGCTAGAATGATGAAAATTCCTAATATAATACATAATTCTGTTCCGATTGGAAAAGATGATAGCGAAAATGTAGAAATTCAAAAATATGGAGAACCCATTATTCCAGATTATGAAATTCCACATCATAGTGAAATTATGGAATCCCTTAATGGACTTGATTTAGAAAGTAGCAGACGAGTAGCAGGAAATGGATTTTATTACTTTATGGGAGATATCGCAAGACTTCATTCAGCAGTTTTAACCTATGCTAGAGATTTTATGATCAACAAAGGATTCACTTATTGTATTCCGCCATTTATGATACGTTCTGATGTCGTAACTGGTGTTATGAGCTTTGAAGAAATGGATGCTATGATGTATAAAATCGAAGGAGAAGATTTATATTTAATTGGTACAAGTGAACATTCTATGATTGGTAAATTCAAAGACCAAATTTTGAAAAAAGAAAATATGCCATATACAATGACTTCTTATTCTCCTTGTTTTAGAAAAGAAAAAGGTGCTCATGGAATTGAAGAACGTGGTATTTATCGAATTCATCAATTTGAAAAACAAGAAATGATTGTCGTTTGTGAACCAGAACAATCTTGGGAATGGTATGATAAAATGTGGTCTTACACCGTTGAATTCTTTAAAAGTATGAATATTCCCGTTAGAACTTTAGAATGCTGTAGTGGAGACTTAGCTGACTTAAAGGCAAAATCTTGTGATGTAGAAGCTTGGAGTCCTAGACAGAAAAAATATTTTGAGGTTGGAAGTTGCTCTAATTTAACAGATGCACAAGCTCGTAGATTAGGAATTCGTATCAAAGGTGAAAATGGAAATTATTTCGCTCACACATTAAATAATACAGTAGTTGCCCCACCTCGTATGCTAATTTCTATTGTAGAAAATAATTACCAACCAGATGGAAGTGTTATTATTCCAGAGGTTTTGAGACCTTATATGGGTGGACTAGAAAAAATCGAAACAAAATGATTTTTAGCATGATTTTGGGGACGGAGGAAAAAATCATGATTGAATTTACATTAATATTAAAAACATTTTTTATGATACATCATGATTTTTTCCTCCGTCCCCAAAATCATCCCTAAAATCGCCAAAAATTATTGAGAGGAGATTTAATAATGTTAATAAAAAATCCTAAATTTGAAATTTCGGCTGTTCGACCAAATCAATATCCTGCTAATAGACTACCTGAAATCGTTTTAGTTGGAAAATCTAATGTTGGAAAATCTAGTTTCGTGAATACCATGATTAACCGAAAAAAATTAGCTAGAACCAGTAGTGAACCTGGCAAAACTCGTCAAATTAATTTTTATAATATGGATGATAGCTTTTATTTTGTTGATTTACCGGGTTATGGTTATAGCAAAATGTCTAAAAAAGAACAAGAACAAGTTGGAAAATTTATCGAAGAATATTTATTCCATCGAAAAGAAATCTCATTAATTATCTTTTTAATAGACATCAGACATAATCCTACTGAAAATGATAGATTAATGTACAATTATATTATTTCATCTGGATTACCTTGTTTAATTTTAGCCAATAAAGCTGACAAAATTGCTAAAACAAAAGTGGATGAAACTGTTAAAAGCTTACAAAAGCAGTTAAATCCTCTTGGTGATATTACAACTTTGCCATTTTCCTCAGAAAGAAAAGTTTATCAAGATAATGTTTGGAGTTTTATTGAATCATTTATAGCCTTATCATAAAAAAACAATTTTTCTACTATCTAAAAAACCACCCCGTCAGGTGGTTTTTTCTTAACAACAACATTTACATTTGCCTTTTTTCTCTTTTTTTCTGTTACAGAACATTAGGATAATTGTTAAGATTAACAACAAACCTAATATGACGGCTAAAACAATAACTGCTGGTAATGCTGCAAGTATAGCAGCTGCTACTGCTGCTCCTATAATTAATCCGATTACTAAAGCAAATGCTGTCAATAATATAATTGCTACAATTCCTAGACAATTTCTTCTTTTTTCGCATTTTTCTTCTCTATTGTCATAGCAATAAATTGTTTCTTGTGGCTCCATGATAAAGTCACCTCCAATATAGTACCTTGTTTGATACTATATTGTATTATATGTCGTTTTTTGTCGTTTTGTTACTATTTCTTTATCACAAGTTTTTGAAATAATATCACAATCCTTAATTCTTAAATTTTATCAATTTATGTTGACTTTGTGTGTGTAATTATGTTATTATATAATAGAAACTTTTTAATGATTAGTATTAGATGATTGTTTTTTAATCATCTAACCGTCTAGGAGGTATTGCTTATGCAAAAAAGAGAAATCTGCAACTGTGTTAATGCTTGTAACGGTGAGTGTCCAGAACACTTATTCTCATGTCCTTTGGATGATGTTCCAGTATTAAAAAAGGATCGTTCGACATCAAGAATACGGCACCATCAACAAGCAAAAGCTAAAACGAAAAGCCTTCAGAATGCAATACTTTTATGTTCAAGTATTGATAGGGTTCCGGAAACCGTGATAGAAAGAGAAGTTCCAAGAGCGATGCAGGCTCTCAGAAACTGTAAACGGTATATTAGTAGTTTTTCTGAAGAGGACAGAAAAAATTTTCTAAAAGCAGAGTTATCGCTTAAAGAAAGCAATAACTATGAGAAATTCTACCGAAAAAATGTGGAAAGGTCTAAACATCGCATTTGACAACTAACATTTCTTTAACTCTAAAATAGGGAAAGGCATTCTGTGCCTTTCCTTATTTCATTTTCTTCGTAATTACCTTCAAAGCCTTCTCCCTTGGTAACATCACTACATGACCACAACCTTGGCACTTTAATTTAAAATCAACGCCAACCCTTGTAATCTCCCACAACTTGCTACCACAAGGATGTTGCTTTTTGGTTCTAACTATATCTCCCAAGCTATAATCCATAATCTATTTCCCCTCTAAAACAAATCCGTCTCCATTATGCTATTTTTGCTTATTTGTTTTTTCGACATTTTTCTATCTAATTTATGAGACAAATCAAACCTGTCCCCCTTGTCTCATGAGACAAATCAAACCTGTCCCCCTTGTCTCATTTCATCGCTTTCTCAAATCTCTTAGCAATTCTATCTTTTCCTAAAATTTGCATAATTTCATACATATCAGGTGTATTCGTTCTAGCTGTTAAAGCCACTCTTAAAACAGTACTAACATCTCCAACATGTGCCTTATATTGTTCTGGATTTGCCTTAAATTCTTTTACTTCTTTTGCATATCCCATTTCACCTGCCAACTCTTTAATATGATCAAACCAAGTTTGTTTATCATAAGAATCATCATAATATTTTTCAAGATACAAAGTCAAAATCTTTTTAATCTCTTCTTTTTCATTAATTACTTGATAAGGATATTCTTGTGGTTTATCATAAAACTTTTCATCATACATATATTCTATATTTTGTTTTACTTCTGACCATTTTGAAATATCTTTTCTTGGTTTTTTATTACCTCTTTCAATATTAAATACTTTTAACGCATATTCTTTGTCTTGCAACATAACAGCTAACTCTTCATCATGTTTTTTTGCCCAATTAAGAGCTTCTTCATACACTTTCTCTGCTGTCATTCTTGATATAACTGTCTTTCCTACATCTAGTAATTTCACCATATCAAATAGTGCACCACTTACACTCATTTTATTTAATTGCAATTCAAATTCATCCATTGATTTGTCTGGATTTACTCTTCTCCAATTTTCAAAACTGGAATTCGCAATATTTAACAAATATTCTTTTACCGCTTCTGCTGGAATTCCCTCTTCTTCATAATAGCTAACGGCTGCTTCTGCATCTTTTCTTTTACTCAACTTTCTCTTATTGCCATTATCATTTTTCATAATTGGTGCAATGTGGGCATATTTAGGAGCCTTAAATCCTAACTCATGAAACAATTGCAAATGTAACGGAACAGAAGATAACCACTCATCCCCACGAATGACATGAGTTGTTCTCATCAAGTGGTCATCGATTGCATGGGCAAAATGATAAGTTGGTAATCCATCTGCTTTGATAATTACAATATCCTGGTCATTTTCTGGAAAATCTACATTTCCTTTAATCACATCATGATGCTTGATTTTTCTATCTTCTCTCCCTGGTGATTTAAAACGAATGATATAACTGTCTCCATTTTTTATTTTTTCTGCCATCTCTTCTACTGTATGATTTCTACATTTAGCCCATACTCCATAATAGCCAGGTCTAATTTTAGCAGCTTCTTGTTTGGCTCTAATTCCTTCTATTTCTTCTGGTGTACAAAAACATGGATAGGCTTTCCCTTGTTCTATTAAGTATTTTGCATAAGCTTGATAAATTTCTTTTCTTAAAGATTGTTTATAAGGTCCATAATTTCCTTTTTCTTCATTTTCAGTAACCATTCCTTCATCTGGTACAATCGCAAAATCCTTTAAGGCATTCACAATTCCAGTAACTCCATTTTCCACTTCTCTTTTTTGGTCTGTATCTTCTACTCTTAAGAAAAATATGCCTTCTGTTTGAGCTGTTAATTTTCTGGCAATTAAGGATTGATATAATCCTCCGATATGTACAAATCCAGTTGGACTAGGAGCAAATCTTGTTACTATGGCTCCTTCTTTTAAGTTTCTTTCTGGATATTTTTCTTCATAATATGCTATTTCCTTCGCATCTGGAAATATTAAATTGGCTAAATCTTTATAATTCATCTTATATCTTTCCTTTCTTAGTTTGGAAAAGAATTGTTATTTGGCTATGCCTGAGTCTGTTAAAGCTCTGCTTGTTACAGCGTCAGTATGTCGTGCTTTAAATTGAAAGTGAAATGCAACAACGCCAAATGATAATTATTTTTCAAACTTAAACCTCCATTATAGTTGGTAAAATCATTGACACTTTTTTGCCGATTTTCTATGTTTATTTTGAATTCTCTCTTTCCCGTGTTTCTCTGAGTTTTGTCATATTTTGTCCGACCTATTGAAACTTACTAAAAATTGATAGGTTATAACCAAATTATAACCAGAACACATATCTTAACTCACAAATCCATTGATTTCAAACTTTCCCACTATACCTCCATTATAATCGGAATAATCATTGGATTCCTTTTCGTCTTCATAAAAATATAATCTCTTAAATTCTCTCTTGTCGTAGATTTAATTGTTGCCCAATCCGTAATGCCTCTCTCTTCACATTTTTTAATTTCATGCCTTACAACAGACTTTACATCATCCATTAAATTTTCTGATTCTCTTACATAAACAAATCCTCTTGAAATAACATCTGGTCCCGCAACCACTTCTCCTGTTGCAGAATCCATTGTTAATACAATAACAATCAATCCATCTTGTGATAAATGTTGACGATCCCTTAAAACAATACTTCCAACATCTCCAACACCTAATCCATCTACCAAGATTCTACCACTTGGAACAGAACCAGTCAATTCAGCACCATCTTGATTAATTTCTAATATTCTACCATTTGACATCATAATGATATTATCCTTATCAATTCCCATACTTTGTGCTGTTTCACTATGAGCAATCAATTGTCTATATTCCCCATGTACTGGGATGAAATATTTAGGCTTTGTTAAAGCTAATATCAATTTTTGTTCTTCTTGACAAGCATGTCCTGAAACATGTATTGTTTCTAAAGAACTGTACACCACTTCTGCTCCAATTTGCATCAAATCATCAATTACTTTGGATACAAATTTTTCATTTCCTGGTATTGGTGTTGCGGAAATGATAACCAAATCATTTGGTGTTATTTTGACTTTTCTGTGATCACCAGCAGCCATTCTTGTTAACGCTGACATTGGTTCTCCTTGGCTACCTGTTGTGATAATTACTAATTGTTCATCTGTGTAACTATTCATCATATCAATATCAATAAATATGTTATCTGGACATTCAATATAGCCTAAATCTTTTGCTGTTTCTATCATATTAATCATACTTCTACCACATACAGCAATTTTACGATTATACTTGATAGCTGAATTCACAATTTGTTGTACTCTATGCACATTAGAAGCAAAAGTAGCAACTACAATTCTTTTGGTACAATGTAAAAATAATTTGTCAAACACTTCTCCAATTGAACTTTCTGACATTGTAAATCCTTTTCTTTCCGCATTAGTACTATCTGACATTAACGCCAAAATTCCTTGATTTCCAATTTCAGCAATTCTTCCAAAGTCCATAGTTTTCCCATCAATTGGTGTATAATCTACTTTAAAATCACCTGTGTGAAAAATGGTTCCAGCTGGTGTTGTAATCGCTAACATAACAGAATCTGGAATACTGTGTGAACTTCTAATAAATTCCACTTTAAAGTTTTTTCCTAAACTAATAGTATCTCCTTGCATTACTTCTATTAATTTGGTGCTTCTCAATAATTTGTGTTCTTCCAATTTATTTCTGATTAACCCAGCTGCTAGTCTTGGTGCATAAATTGGTATATTAATCTTTTTTAATAAATAAGGTACACTTCCTATATGGTCTTCATGTCCATGAGTGATAACTAATCCTTTAATTTTATCTACATTTTTTTCTAAATAAGTGATATCTGGTATAACTAAATCTACCCCTAGCATATCATCTTCTGGAAAAGATAATCCACAGTCTACAACAATCATCTCATTTTCATATTCAAAAACTGTAATATTTTTTCCTACTTCATGCAAACCTCCTAATGGAATGATTTTTAATTTTGATGCTTTGAAAATATTGTTGTTTTTAGTTGTTCTTCTTGTTCTGGTAGAAGTTCTCCTTTTTCTTTCCACAGTCGGTTTCTCATCTGTAGTTTCCACATTTTCTACGTTTTGTGTAGAAGTAACTCTCGTTTTTTCACTTCTTGTGTTACTCGTATTTCTTTTTTGATATGGTCGTGGTGCTTTTCCTTCCTCTTGATTTTTTGTTCTTGTTGTCCTTTTTCTTTCTTGATAATTTCTTTTTGTCATTCTTTCTCTTTTTTCATAGCTTCTCTTTTGCTTATTTTCTGATTTTTCTTCTGCCATAATTTCTCCTCTCTTTTTTCTTTCATTTGATTTTATTAATTTCAGTTATCCTCTTGCCTAATGTAAATCTATTTTCTATGTATTCGCTATAACATTGGTAAATCTTGCTTTCTAACAGATTTTCTGTATCTCTTGTTTTCGTTGTATAGAAAAATGTTGGATTTCTCTATGCAATAAAAATAGCTTGTAATATAACAAACTAATAAACCTAATTTATTTTACCTATAATAATATAAAAGTTTATTCTATTATGTAGCTTCCTTTTCTCTCTTAACTTACATAATCTAAACTTTTATAAATCCGTTCTTTATTATTATTTACATTATTTTTCTCTTAATACAAATAATTGGTTCTTTCCTTAAATTATTTTTATTAGACCCTTAACTTATAATAAAATCTCATTCTCTAGCAACTAGTTTTTGTTGCTAATTACTGATTTGTATTATACTATATTTTTCCATAAAAGTCAAATTAAAAATTTTTTAAAAGAACGATCCTTAAATTTATTTTTAAATTCCAGTTTTAGTAAATGTTGATTTTAGTTTT
>CANOYI010000068.1 GCA_947571515.1 uncultured Clostridium sp.
CCAGTTTTAAAATAAATGTGGAATTTACTTTTGCAATTAAGGTAAGGGCAAATAACGAAGTAAAGTGTTGTTTTATTCCCAAAAATGTAGTATAATATATGAAAATTTTTATAACACTTATGCAAAAGTATTACAAGCATAAAACTATAAAATAACTTAAGGAGGGAGGAATACAAAAAGCAACTCGTCAACATTTGTAGTAATAACACTAAACATGCATTCAGAAAGGAGCATACTATGAATTATAATGTAAAATTAACTCCAGAAGCTACCAAGCAACTCAAAGAAGTTATTGGCTTTAATGCTGAGAAGATCAACTTAAACAAAGGTCTGATTGGAGTTTCCTCAGAGAAGGACGTGCAGGAAATAGCTAAAAGATTTAAATTTCAAGTTGAAAATGTAAACTTTCAACCGTATGAAAAAGTAGTAAAGCCAATAAAAATTTTTTCGTTGGAAGAACGTAGGAAAATCATTGGAAATACTATTGATATAGGTATCATTGTCACAATTGACTTAGGAGAAGGTGTAGAACATTTCGTAATCATTGGAATTGACGGTGATAATTACATTGGTGCAAAAATTCTGTTGGAAACATCCAATGAAACATCCAATAGGATTCCTATACTAAAGAACATTGATGTCATTTATCGAAATCTTACTTATAAGTCCATCGTTACAATTATAAACCAGGTTACTTATACACTGAAATCTTATAATTTTAAGGGAGTCATCGGACATGTATTAGCTTTAGTTTTAGTTATCTATTTTATTCCACTGGTTACATTAGTTATCTGCTTGGCTCTTGATTCTATATTGGTAGGACCAATTATTTTAATGATTTTAGGGTCGACAGTATTTGTAATTAATAAAATTGTAATACCTGTTTCTGAAAGCAAACACATACAATTAATCGAAAAATATTATGGAAAGGATTCTGAGTATGCAAAGTTTTTAATTGAGAAACAACAAAAAAGACAGTAATTATATCAAGGTCACAATTTGTGACCTTGAAACCATTTTATAGTTAGAAATTGAAAGGAATAGGGGAATAGACTATTTTTGGACAAATGAAAACGCGATGAACCTGTTCAGGTTCATATTTCAAAGGGAAATCCAATAGCAAATAGCACTAAAGTTTGGCTGACTCAATCAGGAGGTTGTATTCTTTGCCATAATAAAAGTAAGATTCCTGAAAAAGAATTAAATATTATTTGTGAAGATATTTCTTTGCATTATTTTCAGATTGTTGAAAAATGGAAATCGATTCATTCAGGTAATATCAAATTTTATTGTTAAGTGTTCTTAAAGAACGAAAAAAGGCTTGCAATAATATTTAATATTTGATATTATAATTGCAGACTTTATTAAGGAGAAATAGTAATGGAAAATAAAGAAATTGTATTAAAAGTATTATCAATACTTCCTAAAGCGAAAGAAATTTTAGATATTAGAGATATTACCAGTGAAGAAAAAGAGGGCGTTGCTAATATAGTTACTAGTACAGATAAAAAATTAGAGGAATATTTAAAAGGTACCTTATTAAAGATGTTCCCAAATTCTCAAGTTATAGCTGAAGAGTCTGCTGAAGAAACTAAATTTGAAGATAATGCTGAATTAAAATTTATAGTAGATCCACTAGATGGAACTACCAATTATACAAATGGCTGGCCCTGTGCAATAGCAATAGGAATTGTAAATAATAACGAACTTTCTGGTGGAATTCTATATGATCATATAACAAGAACAGTATATTCTGCTATTAAAGATAAAGGTGTTTATGTTTGTAATATAAATGCTATGGCAAATTTAAAAAGTGTAGTTACGCCAAAACATGAAACTGAAAAAATTAAGAAATCAGTAATTACTTTTGATACCCCTTTTTATGATGTTAAAGATTTTAATATAACAAATGAAATGTTTAAAAAACTTTACCTTGATGGAGCAAGTTTAAAAGTAGTAGGTCCAATCGCGCTAGATGTAGTAAAAACAGCTTTAGGAAAAGAAAATAGGCCACATGATTATGCTAATGCTGTTTTTCATTTAGGTGTTAAATCTTGGGATTTAGCTGCTTCGACTGCAATTTTACGTGAGCTTGGAGGGGAAATTATAGGAATAGATGGAAAACCATTATCTATTGAAACATTAACTAGTCCTACAGAAAAAATCGCATTTATTGCCAGTGGTAATGCAAAAATGCTTGAAAAATTATACGAAATTTATCAGCAATCTGAAAAACAAGTAAAAGAAGATATTAGACATTATAACGATGGAGATGTTAGATAAATATAAAAAATTAATGGATAATATAAGAAATTATATAAGAAAAAAATAAATTATAGATAAACTAATATAGATATGAAATAATCAACGCATGAAAATGGATTTTAAGAGGATAAAATAAAAAAAGAATAAAGTTATATGTCTAATAGATAGTCTATAAGTAACTAATACCAAGCAGTAGGGCGATTTAAGATATACCACCAGATTTAAGTGGTTTATATTTTAGCCCTATTCCTTTTTGCACAAAACTTTGATAATATAGTGTTTTTATGTTTTTAATATTTATTACGAAAAAAATAAAAAAAATTGACTTTTCGGAATAAATAAATTATAATAACATTGAGGTGATTAGTTTGAAATTAATAAATAGAGAAGATTATTTAAATAAGATTATAAATGTAATTGGAACTCCAGACATAAAAGTTATTACAGGAATAAGGCGTAGTGGAAAATCAAAGTTATTAGAAAAATTTAAAGAATATGTACTTAAAACAATAGAAAAAGCTAATATAATACATATTAATTATAATTTACCAAAATTTGAGCAATTAAAAAACTATAAGGAATTAATAGAATATGTTGAAAGAAATTACAGAGAAGATTCAGAGAATTTTTTATTAATAGATGAAGTTCAAATGTGTGAAGAATTTGAAAAGGCAATAAATGGATTTCATGCAGAAGAAAAATTTGATATTTATATAACAGGTTCAAATGCCTTTTTAATGAGTAGTGATTTAGCAACGCTATTTACTGGTAGAACTTTTAAAATAGAAATATATCCATTTTCATTTAAAGAATATCAAAAATATTATAAGTACAAAGATATTCAAGAAGCTTTTGATAAATATGTTTTAGAAGGTGGAATGTCTGGTTCTTACTTATATAAAACACAGGAAGAGAAATATCAATATATTAAAGATGTATTTAATACGTTAATAATAAGAGATATTAAACAAAAGTATAAGATAAGAAATACAGATATAATTCAAAATTTAACAGATTATCTAATGGATAATGTTTCAAACCTAACTTCTGCTAATAATATTACAAAAGTTTTGAATTCAAATAATATCAGTATAACGGATAAAACTATTAATAACTATATAGATTATCTATGTCATGCTTTTGCTTTTTATAAAATAAAAAGGTTTGATATAAAAGGAAAAAAATATCTTAGTACACAAAATAAATATTATTTAGCAGACCAATCTTTTCGTTATGCTATGCTTGGAGCAAATAATATGGATTATGGTAGAGTATATGAAAATATAGTTGCAATAGAATTATTAAGAAGAGGATATGAAGTATATGTAGGAACTTTATATCAAAGAGAAATAGATTTTGTAGCTAAAAAGCAAGGAGAACAAATTTATATTCAAGTATCTGATAATATATCAGAACAAAAGACGTTTAATAGAGAAGTATCTCCTTTACTAAGTATAAAAGATGCATATCCAAAGATAGTAATAGCTAGAACAAAGCATGAAAATTATCAATATGAAGGTATACAAATATATGATATTGCTAATTGGCTAATAAAATAGTAAATATGTTTTCTAACAAATTGATAAAGATGGAAATGTAATAGAAAAAACACATAATACAGCTAAATCAGAATGTAATCCAGTATTGCATGCTGAAATAAACTTAATTTCAGAGGCTTGTAAGAAACTAGAAACAAGAGATTTATCACAGTATTGTATCGTTTCAAACGCTTGGAGTTGTAGTATGTGTATGTCTGCATGTATTAAAGCTAAAATAAAAAATTTTATATATGGTGCTCCAAGTGAATCTGATATGAATCCTAATGTTACAATATTCGATATTAAAGAAAAAGCCTTAACTAAATTAAATATTGAAATTGGAGTTTTAGAAAATGAATGTAAATTGCAAATAGAAAATGCAAGGAAACTTTAAAAGTTATAAATAGAAAATGCTGAATAAAATAATTTACAAAACTAGTAGAGTAGGGGGGATATAGCAAAATCAATACCCTTATAAACTAATTTTTAGAATTATAATATCATTAGAAATTTTTAAGAATAAATTTTAAAATTATAAATTTAATAATATAGATTGTACAAAATAAATTTCTAAATTTTCAAATTGTAATTTGGGATTATAAATTTAAAATTTTAGTTTTACATTTATAAAATTTCAAAAAGCGAACATTTGTCATTTGATAAAATTTTGTAAATAATTTCTGATATTTAATTATAATTTTATATGAATATTAAATTTATAGATTACTGATATTACTTATATTAGAACTTATAAATTTGTAAAATATCAACGCACGAAACAGGCTTAATGATAAGGATTAGGAAGATTTCAAAGGTAGGACTATATTGATATGGTTCTATTTTTGATCCTATTCCTATTTGCACAAAACTTTGATAATACAAACCAAATATAACCCCTATAATTATTCAAACTGAACCTAAATATCTCATTATGTTGAAGATGGAAGCATAGAGAGGAATATGTATTGAAAACGGACATATTATATCTAAAAACTCATATAGATGTATTGACTTTAAAATAAAAAAAATATATAATCTATGCTGTTATAATGGTATCAAAAATCAAAGCGAAAGGAGAAATTTATGGTTAAAAAAATTCTTGATCGGAAGATGGTTTTGTCCTTAATTGCTATTACTATAGCTGTAGGATTAATAACTAATCCAAGTGGAAGTTTCACAAACCAGGGATACTTTTTACTGTTATGTGCATTCATGTATTAATGTTCAGTAAATAGTAACCCTAAAGCAAAAATTCCAGTGATAAATTGCTGGAATTTTTGTGTATAAAAAAAATCTTTCATAATCCTTTTAAAACTAGGAAAAAATGAAAAAGCACCACTATATGAATGGAAAATGACAGAAGCCGAATTTGCTTACAATACACAAAGGAAAAAGGACTTTATAATCCATTATACGATAAATTCAATAGACTAGTTGTTGGTTTTGCATACAACAAGGATTAGACAATTTGAAAATATTACGAAAAGATTATCCAGAACTTTGGAAAATGTTATTAAATTAGCAATTAGATAGTACAGTAAAATTTAGAACAGATTATAGTGTTCAAGAATTAGAAGAAAAGTTTAAAAAAGAAGAATTAGACTAAAAATTTAACTTTGTAAAATTTTGTGCAAAGTAGGGAAAAGAGGCATAAAAATAAGAAATCATAAAAATTACTAAAATTATAAAAAACTATTATCAGTAAAAAACTGAAAATTTCTTATACAAACAAAAAATAATTTTTATATATACAAATTGAAATATAAAACAAAAATCAAAAACAAAAAATTTAAAATTAAAAATGTAAGATTATTTAATAATATATTATATTCCTGGTATTTATAATAGATACCAAATATTACAGAAAAACACTAAAAAAGTGACGTACGAGAATCGATTTTAAGCCGTTTTTAAAAATCAGGCATATAAGTTTGTTGTCTAAAAAATAAGGCAAAATATTGAAATATAAGGATTTAAGAATTTTTGATAAAATAATCTAAAGTTATATAAATTTTTTTAAAAATATTTGGTTGCAATAATGAAAAAAAATCCAACCAAAAATAATGAAGCTCTAAAATCAATTTTAAGCCATTTTTATAAAAAAGTAATATAAGTTGTTGTTAGAATAATAATCTAAAATAGGCTTAATGGCAAGGATTAGGAAGATTTCAAAGATAGGACTATATTAATATGGTTCTGTTTTTGCTCCTACTCCTATTTGCACAAAACTTTGATTTTGTGCAATGTTATATATTTATAATTTCATACTTTTCCTTCTATATACTCTCCCTATTTCGACTATAGACAAATCCCCGCATGCAATGTAAGATATTCTTGTTATATGCAAAGAAAATTTATATTTCATTTTCTTTGCATAATTGATGCAACTCGTGCATGTCCTTTTATTAATTTTTATTTGAATCTTCTCAAATAACTATCCATTTGGTCAATAAACTCATTATTATCCTTTGATTGAGTCATATGACTAATAACTTGCTCTGTAACATCTGCAACAGGCATACTATTCATCGCTTTACGCAAAGCAAAAACAGTATCCTTTTCCTTTGGTGTCAATAATAAGTCCTCTCTTCTTGTACCAGACTTATTAATATCAATAGCTGGGAAGATTCTTCTTTCTGATAGTTTTCTATCTAGGTGAACTTCCATATTACCTGTTCCCTTGAATTCTTCAAAAATAACATCATCCATTCTACTTCCTGTATCAATTAAGGCAGTAGCTAAAATCGTTAAACTTCCACCATATTCAATATTTCTTGCAGCACCAAAAAATTTCTTTGGTTTATGTAGTGCTGCTGGATCAATACCACCTGATAAAGTTCTTCCAGAAGAAGGAATCACTAAGTTATAAGCTCTAGTAAGTCTAGTGATACTATCTAATAAGATGACAACATCTTTTCCTTGTTCTACTAATCTTTTTGCACGTTCTAAAACCATTTCAGCAACTTTTACATGATGTTCTGGTAGTTCATCAAAGGTTGAATGAATGACTTGTCCTTTAATTGAACGTTTCATATCGGTTACTTCTTCTGGTCTTTCATCGATTAATAAAACAATCAATTCAGCTTCTGGATTGTTTTTACTAATACTGTTTGCCACTTTCTTTAATAAAGTCGTTTTACCCACCTTTGGTTGTGCTACAATCATTCCCCTCTGCCCTTTTCCAATTGGACACATTAAATCAATAATTCTAGTAGCATAATCATTTGACACTGTTTCTAGTTTTAATCTTTCATTTGGATAAATTGGTATTAATTCATCAAATCTTTTTCTTTTCATGGCTTTTTCTGGATGCTCTCCATTTACTTCACCAACAAAAATTAAAGATGGGAATTTTTCGCCGTCTCTAAATCTGGAAATACCTTTTATAATATCTCCTGTATCTAAATGGAATCTTCTAATTTGAACCATTGAAATATAAACATCTTTATCACTTGATAAGAAGTTTTCTCCTCTTAAGAAACCATAACCATCTGGTAAAATATCTAATATTCCCTCAACTATTTCGTCGCCGTCACTTGTTAATTTATAGTCTACAATGGGTTCTCCATTTTCGTCATATTGCCTCTCTGGCTTATCGATTTCTTCTACATCTTCTACTGTCGCTCTTTCTGCTTGTTTCGTAATTTGTTTTAAAACAGTTATTAGTTCATCCTTTTTTAATTTTGAGATATTTCTTATATTGTATTCTTTTGCTAATTCCTTTAATTCGATTAAAGTCATTAATTCTATATCTTGCATATAAATGTCCTCCTTATTTTATTATTTTTATTTGGAAATCAATAAGATTCAAATGATTGCTTAGAAATTCTTAAATTCTTGTTAAGCAAAATAATAATATATCATAATTATAACACAAGTTTTTATAAAATGAAACATTTTTCCAAAAAAAGGGAATATAATTTTAAAATTACATTCCTCTATCTACATATATTCTTTCGTTTGGATAATACATATCTAGCTTCTCTCTTGCCATTTGTTCAATAAAGTCTAAGGAAGTCACATCATCTTTTTTTTGAGCAAGATCTTCTTTATATTCTTTTTGTTCTTCAATTTGAGAAGCCAATTCATTACTGTCTTGTGTATATTGATTTAAAGCTTTTTGTTGATTCATCAAAGTAAAAATTACATATATGGCAATGCCCATAATTAGTAATTTTTTATATATTTTTCTGTTTTTCTTCATCCGTAATCTCTCCATTTTCTCGAGTTAAATCCTTTCGGATATACATTTATATATTCTACATATTAGAAAAAAATCCTTCTAATATCTTCAATTTTTTACAATATTTTTCGCCTTTTTTGGCATTTTTAGATTTTTGTACATTTTTGTAGCGAAATTTGTAGAACTTTTTCTAATATTGATAAATAGAAAAGTAACTGGTTTTAAGAAAACCTTATGTAGCAATTTGTAGATATATTTAAATGGAATGATCACAATGCTAAAAACTTTTTTTAAGATATTGATTATTTTTACATTAATTTTTATGATATAAGAACTGATAAATAGTAAATAAATAAAGGCACCTAGTAGAATTCCTAAAAACATATATAAACGTAATTCTCCATTGTTAAAGACAAATATGGAGTATAACATAATGGCTCCTGCTAAAATCCAAAATAAGACGTCTTCTATATAGGTTGTTACATCATTTGTATGAAACACTTTTCGTGATATTCTAAAAAAATCGAACAATAGACCTATGATAATGCCATTAACTGCAAATATTAAAAATAAATATGCTTGATTTGTAACCATTATTGGACTCCTCCCTATCTGTTTCTTTATTTAAATATTTTGCTCATAAAATTGCCTTTTGCCTTTTCTGTGTCTTTATCGCTATAGGCTAAATAAGAAATATCTCCTTCTACAATTACCTCTGATGTATCAATGCTTAGTTTATTGATATGAAGATTTTCTCCTTTTACCGTTAATAGTCCTAATTCTGTTTCTAATATCACAACTTGGTCATCAAAACTTAGAACATCCAAAACACCAGATATACTTAATTTTTCTCTATTTTCTAAAATAAGATTTTGGATTACTCCTGTATTCATTGTTTTTCTTTCATCAACAGTCATCTCTTCGCCTCCCCCTATTTTAAATTCTTGCTAAATTTAATATATGCACTGGTTGTCTCATTTAGAACAAAACATATAATAGAAAAACACATAAAAAAGCAGTGAACCAATAATAATATATTATTTTTGCAACACCGCGTAAGCGACCGAACGAGCATTTATGCGAGTGCGATTTGGAGCAACCGTCCATTTTTAATTTATGAAGGTTGCGACACACAAGGTGTAAAAAAATAATATATTATTATTGGTTCACTGCTTTTAGTTCAATTCAGGGTATTAATTTTTCATGTATTTCATCTAGTATGCTATCAGACACCTGATTTTTAAAAGTAATCGAAATCTTAGATTCTGAAACATCAAATTCCAGCATATCTAATTTATTTTTTTCAACAGTATCTAAAACTTCTTTAATATTTTGAGTATTTCTTATCATACCATTTCCTACAATAGAAATCCTAGAAACATCTTTTTTTACAATACTTTTAATTGTATTTTCTTCAATAATATCAGATATAACCGTTCCTGGTTTATTATTAAAAGTAGATTTTGTAATAATTGGTACTTTAAATTTTTCTCCTATTTCCACACATCGATTATGCAATACCTTTGCTCCTTCACTAGACAATTCAAGCATCTCCTCATACGAAAGAGCTGGTAATTTTTTTGCTTCTGGCAATCGATTGGGGTCAGTGGTATAAACACCGTCCACATCAGAAAAGATATAGCAATTTTTAGCACTTAAAGCTGCTGAAATAGCAACTGCTGTTGTATCAGAGCCCCCTCTTCCTAATGTCGTAATATCCATATTTTCATTAATTCCTTGAAAACCTGCTACAATGACAATTTTTCCTTTTTCTAATTCTTTTCTTATTCTTGCCGTATCAATGCATTTAATGATGGCATTTTGATTGGTATTATTCGTAAAAATTCCTGCTTGCCAGCCTGTTAAAGAAATTGATTTATATCCCATTTTATTTAATAATAAACTTAATTTAGCACTTGACATTTGCTCGCCACTACTAAGTAATACATCCATTTCTCTATCTTCTGTATTTTCAGATAGTTCTTTTGCTTCTGAAATTAATTGGTCTGTCGTTTTTCCTTGGGCAGAAACGACTACTACAATATTGTGATTTTTTTGATATAAATTGATGATTTTATTGGCTACTAATTTCAATTTTTCGTCATCCGCAACAGAGCTACCTCCAAACTTTAAAACAATTGTGTCCACCTTAATCACTCGCCTTTTGTAAAAATA
>CANOYI010000069.1 GCA_947571515.1 uncultured Clostridium sp.
ACTGCGTAAGCGACCAAACGAGCAAAGCGAGTGCGATTTGGAGCAACCAACCTTTTATTAATAAAGGAAGGTTGCGACACACAAAGTGTAAAAAATGATATATTACAACCCTCACTTGCAAAAAGTCAAAACTTGAATTTTTATGTTATTTGAACACATTGTTCAGTTTGCGTCCCTATTGATTGTCCCCATTGGTTCCGGGATTAAGTGGGGAAATTCTAAAATTATACAATTTTTGCAAATTACTCTTTACTTTTTTTAACAACTAATATAAAATACTTTTAAATTGGATATACTAAGAAAAAATTTTGGAGGAAACAAATGAAAAACAAAAACGAATTAAGTTATAACGATTTAAAAATGACCTGTAACACAAATGCATTTAAATTTAAAACCACAGAAGAATTAGAATCAATCCAATCCGGAATTGGGCAAGACCGTGGAATTAAAGCACTAGAATTTGGACTACAAGTAGATGTAAAAGGATATAACCTATATTTAGAAGGTCCTAGTGGAGTTGGTAAAACCATGTACACTAGAAATTACTTAGATAAAATTGCACCTAAAAAGAAAACACCTTCTGATTGGTGTTATATCTATAATTTTAATAATCCCAATGAACCAATCGCTGTTGAATTACCAGCTGGTCAAGGAAAAGAATTTAGAGATTCCATGACTGGATTTATTAAAGAAATTAGAAAAGATATTCAAAAAACTTTTAATAATGATGATTTTGAAAAAGAGAAAGCTTTAATCAAGCAAGAATTTGAAGTAAAGCGTTCTGCTTTATTAAACAAATTAAATGAAAGTGCTTCTAAATACAATTTTCAAGTAAAAGCTGCACAAAACGGAATTTATATGATGCCAGTTGTAGATGGTAAAGCAATTGAAGAAGAAGAATTTGAAAAATTAGAGCCTTCTGTCAAACAAGAATACGAAGAAAAATCCGTATTTGTACAAGAAGAAATTATGCAAGCCATTAGCCAAATTAAAGAAATTGAACGTCAATCTGACAAAAAGATTTCCGAATGGCAATCAAATGTTGCCTTACTTACCGTTAATGCTCACATCAATTTCCTAAAATCAAAATATAAAAGAAATAAAAAAATCAATCAATTTCTAAATGATGTAAAACAAGACGTCTTAAAAAATGTACCAGTTTTCTTAGAAGACGACAGTAACAAACAGGATCAGCCACAACAAGGTCCTACTCCCAAAAAAACTGACCCTAGTTTGAATTATCGTGTTAATTTATTCATTGATAATTCAAATTTAGAAGGTGCCCCTGTTATTATGGATTCCAATTATTCTTATCACAATATTTTTGGTTCTTTGGAATATGAAAACTATTATGGTGCTTTAAAAACCGACCATACTATGTTAAAACCAGGTCTTATGCAACGAGCAAATGGAGGTTATATCATTTTCCAAGCAAAAGATTTACTTGCCAATGGTATGTGTTATGAAGCACTAAAAAAAGCATTAAGAGTCAAAGAATTAAGCATTGAAAATGCTGCCGATCAACGTTCTTCTATGGTATTAGTATCACTAAAACCAGAGCCAATTCCTTTGAATCTAAAAGTCATAATAATTGGAAATGCTAATATTTATCAGACTCTTTTGGCTATGGATTCGGACTTCAAAAAACTATTTAAAATAAAAGTAGAATTTGAAGATGATGCTCTAATTAACCCAGAAAATCTTCAAAAACTAGCCCAAATTGTTCATGGTTTTTGTGAACATGAACAGTTACCACATCTTGATAAATCTGGTATGGCACGTCTTGTGGAATATGCTTCCAAATTAGCAGGAAGCCATCATAAACTTTCTACTCGATTTGGAGATTTAACACAAGTAGTAGGTGAAGCAGCTACTTGGGCAAAACTTTCAAAATCTAAAGTCGTAACCGCTGAATTTATTGATAAAGCTTTAGAAGAAAGAATTGAAAGAATTAAAAAATATGATAGTAAATATTTAGAAATGATAAAAGAAAATACTCTTTTAATTAATACTTCTGGTTCTGAAGTAGGACAATTAAATGGTTTAACAGTTATGACAATTGGTGACTATACCTTTGGAAAACCTGCAAAAATTACAGTTAATACTTATACTGGTAAAAATGGCATTGTAAACATTGAAAGAGAAGTCGAAATCTCTGGACCTTCTCACTCAAAAGGAGTTTTAATTTTAACTGGTTATTTAGGCGAAATGTTTGCACAAGACATTCCTTTGTGCCTAACAGCAAGTATTTGTTTTGAGCAATTATACAATGGTGTCGATGGCGATAGTGCTTCTAGTACAGAGCTATATGGCTTGTTATCTAGCCTATCTGGAATTCCAATCAATCAATCCATTGCTGTTACTGGTTCAGTTAATCAAAAGGGACAAATTCAACCGATTGGTGGTGTGAATGAAAAAATCGAAGGATTCTTCCAAATCTGCAAAATGAGAGGATTAGATGGTTCTCATGGTGTTATGATACCTGTTCAAAATGTGGATAATTTACAATTATCAGATGAAATCGTAGAAGCTGTAAAAAGCAAAAAATTCCATATTTATTCTGTTTCTACCATTGAAGAAGGAATTGAAGTTCTAACAGGTGTTCCAGCTGGTAAAAAAGATAAAGATGGACACTTCCCAGCTGGTACCATTAATTACTTAGTTTACGAAAAATTAAAAAAATATGCTGAAATAAGCGAGAAATAAATTGCTAAAATTGCCAAGAGGGATGGACCTTTTGGCAATTTTTTAATGACTGATAGGTGTGTTCTGGGACATTTCTTAGTTCTTAAGGTACGAAGTACCTTTTAGAAATAAGTTATGCTGTGTAGGCACCAATTATCCCTAGAAGTATTTTTGGGGACAGGTCTTTATCAAATTACAATCATCATCTTAAAAAATATTTTGCAAATTAAAAGCATACTTATCCTCAATATGTTTTAAAACGAAAACACTTTTATCAATTCCAATGATTAACTCTTCGTAATCTTCTGTTTCCAAATCACTCTTAATGCCGATTAACTCTGTTTCGACCTTTTCCAATTCGTCGTGTTCTATATAATAAGCCAATTTTTCATGTCTCTTTTCCCACTGTTTATAAATATTCTCAGCTTCATTTTTTATTTTTTCATTTTCCATATCTTCTTGATTTACATTTTCTCTTAAACTCATTAATCCACTAGATAATTCATCCACAGACTCTTTGGTATAATCTTGTGTCACATTATTTCCAAAAACAATAGCTATCACAATCACAATACATATAATTGTTTCTTTTAACATCACTAACTCCTTTTTTGAGACAAAGGGGACAGGAATTAAATGTCTCATATTTTTTGTCGTTTTTTGTTGTTTTATAATAGTTTCATTTTTCGACATTTTTCTGTCTTATTTATGAGACATTTAATTCCTGTCCCCCTTGTCTCATTCCCTTTCTTTTTTCTGACAGAAAATTTGTCCTTTTCCGTCTATAGTTACGACTAAAGCTTCTTCTGGCTGCATTTTAAATTTTTCAACTTGTTTTTTTAACCAAGCATAATTTTTTCCTAAAGCCTGTAAATTTTTTTCCATAATTTTTCCATCGACTACTAAATCATAAGGAATTCCTTCATACTCTGGCTGTATTTGAAAATCTTCAGGTATCGTTGTTCTCTTTTCTGGCTTTTGAATTACCGTTACTTGTCCACTCGTTTCTAAAATAGCATATTCCACATCACCTAAGTTTACAACATTATTTCCTCTTAATCTTTCTTCTAATTCATTAATCGTAAATCTTTCTTTTCGCAATGCTTTTTCATCAATTTTTCCTCTATAAATTAAAATACTTGGCCTACCACATATAATTTCCCTTCCTTTGATACTTTTCATATTAATGATGGATATCATTAGATGCATTACCAAAAGTCCTAAAATGGGAATAATTCCATTCGATATTGGTATTCCTATTTCTGTCATCGGTATAGAAGCTAAGTCTGCTATCATAATGGAAATAGCTAATTCAAATGGTTGCAACTGTCCTATTTCTCTTTTGCCCATTAATCTCATTACAATTAAAACAATAAGATATAAAATAATCGCTCTAAAAAATGTAATTAACACAAAAACACCTACTTTTAATTTTTGATTTTTACTTTATTTTTTACAAATTTTAACTTTTTTATACGATTTTTTTTGAATAAATAATTTTTTTTTGCGAATAATATTTTTAGAACCTTTGAAAAAAACACATAATGAACTTTAATTCTAAGGAGGTTAGACTTATGTCAGAAGCACAAGGAAATCAAACAAGTAGTGGAGCTTCTACTGTATGGCAAATAATTGGTAGATTAGTTGCTTCAGGAGTAGTATTAGCTATTACTGCATTTTTCACACCAGGATTTACGATTAATAATTTTTGGACTTTAGCAATAGCTGCTGTCGTCCTAACTGTAATTGATTATTTAGTTATCAAATTTACTGGTTTACATGCTAGTCCTTTTGGTAAGGGATTTGTAGGTTTCGCATTAGCAGCTATTATTTTATATGTAACTCAATTCTTTGTAGCAGGATATTCAATATCTTGGATGGCTGCCATTATTGGTGCTTTAATCTATGGTGTAGTTGATTACTTTATCCCTGGAAATCAACAAATGTAGCATCAAAAAAATCACTAAAATTCTTTTAGTGATTTTTTTGTAATAATGGTGATAATTATTAAAGGATAGTTCCCCAACCGAGTAAAGGCTGGGGAACTATTTATATTTTATCACTATAATTTTAAATTTTCTCCACAATTTCATCCTGCTTTTTATAAATACTATTTCGTGGTATCACACCTCTAACAGAAGACAATGGATAAACATTTGAATTCTTGCCAACCACAGTTCCTGGGTTTAACACGCTACCACAACCAATCTCTACGCTATCACCAATCGCCGCTCCAAACTTCTTAATCCCTGTCTTGATTTGTTCTTTTCCATTCTTCACAACAACTAATTTCTTATCTGACTTCACATTAGAAGTAATCGAACCTGCTCCCATATGTGCCTTATAGCCCAATATCGAATCTCCTACATAATTATAATGAGGAACTAATGCTTCATTAAATAAGATAACATTCTTCAATTCTGTTGAATTGCCCACAATAGCATCATTTCCTACAATCACTTTTCCACGAATAAAAGCACAATGCCTGACTTCTGCATTCTCTCCAATAATAGCTGGTCCATGAATATAAGCGGATGGCATCACTTTAGCTGTCTTTGCAATCCAAACATCTTCTCCTATTTTATCATACTTTTCAGCATTTAACTTATTTCCTATTTCTAATATGTAATCATTAATTTGACTCAATGCTTCCCATGGATAAGTCACACTTTCTAGCAAATCCTTTGCTATCGTTTGACTCAAATCATACAAATTACAAACCTTACACTCTTCCATTTTTCTATTCCTTTCTCAGGTGGTTTTTGTGACAAGAGGGTCGCCCCTTTTTGTCACAAAAAAATAATGCAATTTAAATCTATTCCTCTTATCTCACTGTTTCATTTTTTGTGACAAAAAGGGGCGACCCTCTTGTCACATTGCACATCATTGCCTTTCCCAAAATTTCTCATACAATTCTTTTGCTGTTTTCGGGCTATCCACACCATCTTTATTTTTCACTGGTGCGAAGTCATCCTCTCTTTTTCCCCTCAATATAGCAATATCGTCAAAAAATTCAAAGGCATCAAAAATAAAAGATTCAAACTTATAAGAATTGGGTTTTTCTGGTACAATCTCTCTTCCATTTTCATCTATGTACGAATTTTTCTTAAAAGCACTATGATACATTAAATGCTCTTTACTGACTTTTTCAATCGCTTCTATTGTGTATAAATTACACATAATGTGAGATTCCCCATATTTTAATTCACCATTTTGATCAACTTCTTCTGCCATTTTTTCTGGAAGTTCCGCATATTCAATTACTTTTGGACTTCCATTCATTTTACAAAATGCTCCTACTTTTTCATGAGGATTTGCTTTTACAACTGATTTAGATGCAATTTGAACACCTTGTTTGATTGCCATTCCCAACAATGTTACATCTGCCATTTTTAAAAGTACATTATCAACTCCTCCAATAAATACCCACTTGATGCCTCTTTCTTTCATATCTGCTAAACAACCACTTCTTCTTAAAGAAGAGTACGTTCCTCCATTGCCGTCTGATGCTTCTTTTATTTTCTTTTCTTTACTAATAAGAAGCTTTCCTTCTGTATCAATTAATGGTAACTCACTTTGTGTAAAAATAATAACACTTTCAGGATGATATCCAAAATAATTATTCTTCTTTAAAAAAGCTACTGTCTCATCATTATTTTCTTTACTTGTCATGATATACCATGGAATGACTACTTCATACTTTTTATTTGCTTCTTTTAAGTTTTCAGTTAAAATTTGAAATAAATATTTTCCTTTTCCATAAACATCTAGTTTAAAAGTTCCCTTTGGTCCATTGTGTCCGAAGTCTCGTTCCTTGCCCTCCTGCCATCGTAACCACTGCATATTCTTGATTTCTTATCGCTCTTTCTCCTAAACTGTCAAATTCTTCTCTTTGTTCATTCGATAGTTTGGCTTTATCTAAATAAGGTATATTTTCTATTTTGTTCTCTTTAATTTCAATGTCCTTTTTGGTATTCTCATAAAGTTCCATAATTTGATGGAAATCTATTTTATTGATTTGTTCAATTAATTCTTCTTTTTCTTTTCCTTCTAATTGTTTTAATAATTTTATAATATGTTCTTGCCCATACATCTCCAATAACGCAAAAATATCTTGTAACTTATCCATCCTTTTCCCCCATCCATTTTAGTCTATCTACTTTTTGTTATATTATATGTGATTTTATCATATTTGCTCCTGATTATCAAGTTTTTGCCTTAAACTTGTCATATTCTAAAAAAATGCTCCATATATATTAACTAAAGTAATTTAAGAAACAAGCATTCTAACTTAAGAATTAAAAGGAGGTATATAGATGGAAAATACAAGATTGTATGAAGACATCGCAAAAAGGACAGATGGTGACATCTATGTGGGTGTGGTGGGACCTGTGAGAACTGGTAAATCTACTTTTATTAAAAAATTTATGGATTTATTAGTCATCCCAAACATTGACAATGATTATAAAAAAGAAAGGGCAAGAGATGAGCTTCCTCAAAGTGCTGGTGGAAAAACGATTATGACAACAGAGCCAAAATTCATTCCGAATGAAGCCATTGAAATTACATTAGACAATAATTTAAAATTCAAAACTAGATTAGTAGACTGTGTTGGTTATTTAGTAGACAATGCCATTGGTTATTTAGAAGATGACATGCCTAGAATGGTAAAAACGCCTTGGTCTGATGAAGAAATTCCTTTTGAAAAGGCGGCTGAAATTGGAACGAAAAAAGTAATTGATGAACATTCTACCATTGGTATTTTAGTCACAACAGATGGTTCTATTACTGACATTCCAAGAGAAGATTATATTCAAGCAGAAGAAAGAGTGGTAAATGAATTAAAAGCATTAAACAAACCTTTTATTATTCTTTTAAATTCAAATGACCCTAATTCTAGTTATACACAAGAATTAGCGAATAAATTAAGTGAAAAATATAATACAACGGTAATGCCCACAAACTGTGAATATTTAAGCCTAGATGACATCAATAACATGTTTTCTAAAGTTTTATATGAATTTCCAGTAGAACAAATTTGCATCAAATTTCCTCGCTGGATTGATGGTTTAGATTGCGACCATCCTTTAAAAGCAGAACTATATGAAGAAATCAAAAATGCTTTTACCGATGTGAATGTTTTAAAAGATGTTTCTAGTTGTGTCAATAACATCAAGCAAACAGAAATCATTTCCAGAAGTTCAATTGCTGATATTCAGCTAGGTTCTGGTAATGTCAATGTTGAAATCACACTAAAAGAAGAATTATTCTATCAAATTCTTTCTGAAATTACCAATGTAGATGTCACCAATGAGGGAGATTTATTTAGTATTATTTCTGATTTGTCTAAAACGAAGAAAAAATTTGACCGAATTGCCTATGCTTTAGAAGAAGTAGAAGCAAAAGGTTATGGAATCGTAACGCCTTGTATTGATGACCTAGAATTAGAAGAACCTGAAATGATTAAGCAAGGCTCACGCTTTGGTGTTAAATTAAAAGCAAAAGCACCATCCATTCACCTAATAAAAACATGTGTCGAAACAGAGGTTTCTCCTATTGTTGGCTCTGAAAAGCAATCAGAAGAATTAGTGAATTACCTACTTTCTGAATTTGATAATAATCCAAAAGAAATTTGGAAATCTAATATTTTTGGAAAAAGCTTACATGAGCTTGTTAATGAAGGTTTACAAACAAAACTTTCTAAGATGCCAGAAGATGCTCAAATGAAACTTCAAGAAACTTTAGAGCGTATCGTTAATGAAGGTAGTGGCGGTTTAATTTGTATTATTTTATAATAATTTTAAAAACAGTTGAAAAATTGTCAGAAGGACGTACCTTTTTGGCAATTTTAATTTTATTATTATATGTTAAAAAGGTTATTATATTTTTTATGTAGCAACATTTCGGGGGGACCAACAAGCTACAGTCTGTTAAGAATTTACAGACTGTGTGATGTTGGGAGTTGCAAATAAAAAATTATAATAACCTTTTATTGATTATTAAAAAAAATTGCCAAAAAGGTCCATCCCTTCTGGCAATTTTCCAATCATCATCTATTCATAATTATAACTACTCAAAAATGGATAACTAAATAACTTTCCACCTTCTGTAAATTGACCTCTTGGTATATGATCTTTTGCCATATCATTAGATCCCTTTAAGAAATAACGATATCTAGAGCTTTGGCTAACCCATCCACTGCTTGATACAGGGTCATCCCATGTTGGATCTATGGCATACCAATTATCTCCCACTTGGACATAATTCCACGCATGATTTTCTGTTTTTCCTTCAGAATTTGTTCCTTTTCCAATCACTAATGTACATGATATTCCAAGGGAATCCATCAAATATTTGAAACTTCTTGCATAGCCTTCACATACTGCTTCACCTCTCACCATTGCACCATAAATGTTATAAATATTATTCTTTGAAATGGTTGTATCATACTCTATATTTTCCACTAAATAATCATGCACCATTTTTATATTATCATAAGTATTCGATTTTCTATTTTGTAAAATCTCACTTCTAATTTGCTCTATTTGGCTAATTGCACTATCAATTTGTGCTTTAGAAGAAAACTCATCAATCAAATAATTCGCTTCATTTCCACTGTTAATATACACATAATAGGTAGTACTACTCCCTCTAGTCGTTGTTTCAATATTCAAATACATTTTATTAGGACTTAAATAAAATACATCTGGATTATCATAGGTATAGGCTTCAATAGCAGATTGATAATATTTTCCTAGTTGCTCTTGCCCATTATCTTCTTTTAATAAGGAACTAAAAGAACTTCCTAATTCTACTTTATAAGTTCCTGTTTTCATGTTCTCTTTATTCGTCTCAAAGGCTTTATATATCGTTTGTGCTTGTTCTTCTAATTGATTATAAAAATATTTATTAATGGCTACATTTGAATAATCTACTTCATTTTGTTGACTGTTTCCATCTTGTAGTTCATCAAATGGATTGATTTCAGGTGCTTTAATATTTTTGTCTATGGTATTTGCTTTTTCAGAAATAATAGTTTTTATATCTTCTGGTTGAATTGATGTTTCTAACTTTTTAAATTCACTCCATAAAATAGTTCCAAATACACCAAAGACACTAATAACTAAAAATATAACAATTGTCATAATAAAAGTCGTAATTTTACTTCTCATAATGCTTCTCCTTTGTTTTTCGTTCCTTTTTATTATAGCATTTTCTTATATGTTTTTCAATAGAACTACTTTTTCAAGTGTATTTAATATATGATAAAATCACCTTAAAAGTTTGTAAACAAATATTTCACCC
>CANOYI010000070.1 GCA_947571515.1 uncultured Clostridium sp.
AAAAAATAAAAAAATTCTCAAAAAAAGTGTCCAAAAACTTGACATAGATCCAACTCCACTAATAGCAGAAATTATAAATGAAATAATATTTTCTTCCAGTAGCATCTTATAAAGTTGTAGTTTGGTCATACAAGTAGAATTAAAAACAGCAAAACCTTTTTTTCTTTGCATAAAGGCCACTAACCCATTATTAATTAATCCCACCATTGCAAGTGCAATTCCTAAAAATAATACTATATATACAATATTCATTATTTGCTGTGTACTTTCTTTATCGGATCCTATCCATTCTTGATAGGATTGTATTGTTACATTATTTTCTTTTATTTCATTTTTTAATTTTTCTTTCATAACATCATCTGATAAACTAGATTTTATTAAAATGGTTTTATAATTATTTTTAAATAGTTTATTATATTCATTTTTAGAAATCATTCCTACACTTCTCATTGATGTTGTATCAGTAGCATCAATCATTCCTTTTATGGTAAAATAATGATCCTCATCAAAGTATTGTTCTCCATTAATTTTAATTTTATCTCCCAACTTATAACCATTCTTTATACCAAATGCTTCATCTAATAAAATTTCATCATCTTTTAAATCGTTTGCTTCTTCTTTCTTAAATTTTATACCATCATATAATCTAAATATTGTATCATCTTGACTATCATATCCAAAAAATGCAAACATTTTCTCTTCCTCATTTATTTCAAAATATCCCATATTGAGATAATAAAAGGCTTTCTCTTCCACCCCATCTATATCATCTAAATATTGGTATTTTTCTTCTTCTCCTGATAAATTGCTTACCCTTATTGTATAATGAGTAATCCTATCGAATCCGTCATAAGTAGTTGATATTGTTTGTGCAATGTTATAAATCATCGTTGTCATTGATATTATGATAAATAGAAGTGTTGTACTTGAAACGGCTATTTTATTATCTGCTACATTTTTAGAAGCTAAAAAGCTAGTTTTTCGATTCTTTAATAGGAAAGATAATATTTTTGAAACGATTTTTATCATTAATGGCATAACCATTACAAATCCGATGACGACTAAAACAACTGGTAACAATCCCATTATAAAATCATAGTTACTGTTCATAAAATAAATTACAATGGATAAGATTATAAATACAAAACCAATTACAATCTTTCTTTTCTTTATCATATATTTCGTGTCTTGTGTATCAAATATTATATTTCTAATAGCCTTATTTTTACTTTTTCTTAATTCCATAAATGTAATACTAATTTGAATGAATACGGCAAATAATACAATCATTAGCATATAGATTGGCTTAATACCTGCATTACTTGTTAATTCCATATCCCCTACTGATATAAATGAATTTGTTACGGGACCGAATCAGTGTATTGGCAATTACAATTCCAATTATACTACTTATTATTGCATAAACTATATTTTCTAAATATAGCAACAGATTTGTCATTTTCCTACTTGCACCAATACTTCTAAATGTTCCAATAACCGATATTCTTTCTTCTAATACTAATTTCAAAATAGAACTTATGATATAAAATGCGATCAAAGTTGTAATTACTAACATTATAATCATTAAACCATTTATTTGAGTTAAAGCGTCTACTAAACTTGCTTTTATAGTTACAACACTAAAATCTTTATCGTTCTTCTTTAAATCTTCTTTTGCTGGTTCTATCTTATCATCTAAAACATCAATATAGACACCCATTATATATGTTTTATTTCTATCTAACATTGCTTTTTCGTAAGCATCACTATTATTATCATACATAATTTTATTAACCGTATCTATGGAAACTAAGTATATTGGTTCTTCCTTTGTTTCTCCTACAAACATTCCATATTCTTCTACTATTTCTACTACCTTTAATTCTGTATCTAAGACTTTTATCTTATCATTCAATTTTATATTTTTATGATCTGCTATTTTTTTTGAGATGATTACCTCATCTTTATCTAAATTGGATGTTTTTTCAGCTTTTATCATTTTGTTTTCTTGTAAATCTTCAATATTTACTCCTATTATATTACTTTTGTCTTTTACAAACATCAAATATGGTACCGATTTATAATTGTCTGAAAATTTTTCTATTTCAGTTTTTTCAAATGGTACGTCCTTTGTTAATAAAATATCAGATGTTCCAGATGTTTTCATAAGAAATTCTGTATATTTCTCCAAAATATTATCTTTTAATGTTAAGCATAATGTTAATACTACTACTGATAAAGTTAATGATATTATAATCAATAAACTTCTTAATTTTTTTTCTTTCATATTTTTTAATATGTATTTTAATATAATTGACATATTTTTCCCCTTCTATTCTTCTATCATCATTCCCCTACCTTAATATTTCCACAATCACACTCGATTTTTAACGTAACATTTGAATTTCTATTACTACCATTTATCGTAGCATTTCCTAAATCTACACTACTTTCTATATAAATATCATTTGTCTGGCTAATATCCACATTTCCTAAATCTGCTTTTATTTTAGAATTTTCTTGAATCGAAAGTTTCATAATTTCTACACTTCCAGAATCGACATCGATATCACATTTATTTAATATCTCCTTTATGATTACTTTACCCATATCACACTTGATCTTAGCATTTTTAATCTTATCGATTTCTACATTTCCCGCATCACAATCAATATCCAATGTGGCATTTTCTAAATTGCTAATCTCGCAATTTCCCATATCATTTTTGATTTTAATTTCATTACGATAACTAGAAGGAATGTATACAATAATATCATTTTTGACATTTCCAAAACTGAAAAATGCAAAATTTTTTTGCCTAGTATAATCAATTACTAACTTATTATTATTTAAATCAACTCTTATATCTTCCTCATTTTCTCCATAAGCAACTACTTTGATTTCATTATTTGTTGTTTCTTCCAAAATAATATTTCCTGCATCTTGTTTGATATCTATATTTTCTATCTCCTCTAATTTAAATTCTTTGTCGCAAATCACTTTACTGTTTTTCGTTCCTATACTCATGAAACCAATTTTTCCGCCACATAAATATGTTACCAAAAACATAACTAAACAAAATATAATAACTGCTAGTAAAATGATTGAACCAATAATTGGTGCTTTATTACTCATCTTCTTCGTCTCCTTTTAACATAAATATTAGTTTGACTACTTGACATATTAGTCCATCAATAATAAATATAATCCATGTAATATGCCAAGCCATTGTGATAAAACTTACAATAAAATAAATTGCTACACAAATAGAACCAATGATTCCATTGATTTGCTTAATTACTTTTTCTTGCTTCTTTTCTTCTTTTGTCTTTTCGAATTTTGGCATCGACATGTAATTTTTAATCATTCTAGCAGTCGCCCATCCGATTAATAACAAAAATATGGAAGTTGCTACTACAGGATTGGCATGTTGAACAGGTATGGCTATCATAAGAAATGCAATAGCTCCAATATAAATGAAAATAGAACTACTTACTACTTTTGCTGATTTTTCTTTCACCTCTTGTTTTGTTAATACTTTTTCTTCGTTGTTCTCTTGCTTTTCTTGTTCTTCTTGAATTTCTTCTGGTTTCTTACCTGTCAATAATTCTTCTACCCCAATTTCAAATAGCTCACATAATGGAACGATTTTATCAAAATCTGGTGTACTTTGATTGGTTTCCCATTTTGAAATAGTTTGTCTTGTTACTTTTAATTTTTCTGCTACTTCATCTTGTGTTAAATTTTTGGATTTTCTTAATGCATATAATCTTTCTCCTAAATCCATTTTATTTTCCCCCTCTCTAATGTTTAAAATTATACCTGTTTTTTTCGTTGCTTTCTATCAATTTGGGTTGGAACTTTGTCAACTGATTTTAACATTGTAGTATTTTCAGGTGTTTCAAGGTTCTATTTTTATAGTTTTTATGAATCATAGTTACTATTCAGCCTTGCTCGCACATTTTTTAGTGTGAAAGTTTATTATATTATTTTTGAAATACCGCGTAAGCGACTAAACGAACGGAGTGAGTGCGATTGGAGCAATCTACAAACCTTTTTTTATTTTTAGATTGCGACACACAAGGTATGAAAAAATAATATAATAAACTTTCACACTAATAAACACATAATAAGGCTGAATAGTAACGAATCATAATCTCTTACTATAAAATGATTGTACTATCATTTATGAAGTATATACCCCCATACGATATTCTGTCAATATAAGAAAACCATAAAAAAATTTGCATATGGTAAGTCAATAAAATGTGATGTAATATACATATGACGGTCAAGAAAATGTGATTACAAGGAAACAGAACTAATAATTAGTAATACTAATTATTAGTTCTGTTTTATTAAAAATACTAATTTTGTAAAAACATTTCTATACTTTCCCTTATTTTTTCAATCTCATAACCATAAGCTCTGCAAGTATTCCAACCCAATTTCTTAGCTGTTTCAATATTTTGTTGTGTATCTTCTATAAACAAAATATTTTCTGGTTTTATTCCACATTCACACTGTACCATTTCATATATTCTTTGATTTGGCTTTCTTTCTTCCATTTCAAATGAAAGCCAGATATAATCAAATTTCTCTAAATTCACTTGAGCATTTATTCTCTCTTTATCTAATAATGTTAAATTAGAAAAAATACCAATTTTACATCTTTCTTTTGTTTTGTGTTCTAGTTCAACTACATTTTTATAGAAATAAATGTTAGCATATTCTTTTCTATAAATTTCAACAAATGTTGCAAAGTCACAGGTTAAATCAAATTTATTTTTGATTCTTTGATACCAACTTTCAACATGTTCTATGTTTTTATAGGTACCGATATTTCTTCCATTTTTATCACAGCTACATTCTTTCCATTTTTCAATTATCTCATTTTCTTTTATTTTTGGATTTAATTTCTTGATTATATTAATGGTTACTTGATTACAGTTATATTCTCCTTCTCTGTGACTTTCAACAATTCCTCCCCAGTCAAAAATAACTATTTTGTTTTCTTGATAACTCATTATTTCTAATTCTCCTATAAAAATTAAATTTTGTATCCTTTCTACTTTCTAATAGCCTACTATATTTTGTGATTTATTATTTAATATTGAGATAGTATTTTCTAAGAAAATTAATTTTCCATATTTATTCAATTCCTCAATTTGTTCTTCTGTAAAAAATGTCTTTTCATAAGTTATATATATATTCATAAACTTTCTCCTTCATAAAATTTATTTTTTAGATAATATCATAAAAGCAAATAATTAGCAAGCTAACTATTTGCTCCATTATTATCTCTCTTAAAGTTTATCATACTCCTCATCACTTACCGCTTCTAGCCACTCATTAGAAGTATTCTCACCTGGTACCTCTACTGCCAAATGACTAAACCAAGAACCGAGCTTTTGCTCCATGCCAGTGTTTCACATTAGCAGGAATGGTAACAACATCTCCTGGTTTTAGACCTTGAGCTGGTTTTCCCTCTTCTTGATACCAACCTTCTCCCTCTACACAAAGCAAAATTTGTCCACCATTTTTGGTAGATTTATGAATATGCCAGTTATTCCTACACCCCGGTTCAAATGTCACATTCGCAATCAATACATTTTCTGTTTTAGCTACTGGTTTTAGATAGGAATTCCCAATAAAGTATTGTGCAAAAGCTGTATTCGGTTCTCCCATTCCAAATACTCCTCCATGCATTTCTTCTACTGTATCATCTACATATACTTCATTGACTAAAGCAAAAGCACTCCAGGCTTTTGGCCAACCGCTGTAAAATGCCAATTGCGTAACAATTTCTACAGCTTCTTCTTTGGTTATTCCATGTTCTTTTCCTATAATAAAATGTGATTTTAATTGTGGAAACAATCCTTGTGCCATTAAAGCTGATATGGTTATCATACTTCTATCTCTTAAAGATAATTTTTCCTCTCTACTCCACACTTCCCCAAATAATACGTCATCATTTAATTCTGCAAATTTGGGAGCTAATTTACCTAAATTTTCTCTTCCTGCTGTTTGTTTTTTCATTTTAATTTTCCTCCATTTCCTTATATTCTAAGTCACCATCTCCTCATAAATTTTATAAATATCCTTTTCCTCTTTATACTTATTTTCCATTGGGCACATTCCCGTTTTATCATTATTTTGAACATAATCTGTCAAATTTTTATACTCATATTTTATCTGGTTTTCTTGTAGTACAGGAAGTGCATATTGGCTCATAACATCGGCATAAATTTCTTTCACACCTGCTACTGTTAAAATAGAACCTGCTACCTTTCCAATCACTTTATCGGCAATAACAGCTCCTTGCAGAGCTGTTCTATCTTGTTGTAATATTTCCTTGATATCTTTGATTCTATTTTGATAATAAGCCCTGCTCTCGCCATTTGCATACAAAACAACTAAACTAGCATTGGTTTCATACAATTTTTCTTTTACTATTTCTAAATTAGTCATTTTTCAAATTTAACCTCTCATTCATTACTTTAGCGATAAATGGAACACATACTAATTGAATGGCAATTCCTGGTAATCCAGCTTTTATACTTTCCATTACTGAAATGCCATAAGTTGGTAATCCCACCCAGTTGATAGCAACAAATAGCACACCTGCATATAAAATTCTTCCTAAAACAATCGTTGCTATTAATGATACATAAGAGTTAAATTTCTTATTTAATACACTTACTAAAATTGCATATATCAAAAGTTCAATTAACATATATGGCAATCTAGCTAAACTTGGCATACCAGTTAATAAATAACTAAACACAATAGAGCTTCCTGCCACCACACTACTACTGATAGCTCCAAATGTTAAAGCTGCAATCAAAACGGCAAGATGCATTGGTAAAAAGGTAGCTCCTGCTGAATTTCCTGCTAATACATGAAATACTCTAGGTAAGGCAATTCCAATTCCACTTAATAAAATCGTTCCTATGATATATTTTGCCTTTCTACTTGAAAATATCTCTAATAAACTTTTTTGTTTTTTTATGGTTTCTACTTTTTCCATCATAATAATTTCCTCCTCCATTTTTTGATATCGTACAAGCTAACTGTGCTTATGCTTCATCTATCACAATCAATTCATATTCTCTCGTTCCAAATCCAAGTTCAGCTGCTGCCTCTATGGTATGAATTCCATTTTGTCTCTCCACTCTTTCGATAAAATGAGCTTTTCCTGGGTCTTCTGAATGGTATACTAAATCAATACATGCTTGGTCTATCGCAATTGGGTCTAAACTAGCTAAAATACCAATATCTTTTATACATGGATCTTCTGCTTTTGCACAACAATCACAATCGACTGACATATTGCACATAACATTGATATAAGCAATTTTGTTTTCAAAATGCTTTGCTACTGCTGATGCTGAATCTGCCATTGCTTCTAAAAATTTATTTTGGTCAACTTGAAACATATCTTCAAATGTTCCATCTTCTTTTCCGATACAATGGATATAGCTTTTCCCGTGTCCTGATGCTACACCAATGGATAATTGTTTCAAAGCTCCACCATATCCTCCCATTGGATGTCCTTTAAAATGTGACAATACTAACATAGAATCATAGTTATCGATATTTTTTCCTACATAATCTTTTTGAATCACTTTGCCATTTGGTATTTCTAATACTTTGTCTGGTCCTTCACCGTCCATAATGTCAACATTAAAGTATTTGCTCCACCCATGTTCTTCCATTAATTTTTCATGTCTTTTAGTTGTATTTCTTGCTCCATCATAAGCCGTATTACACTCTACTACCGTCCCGTTTACTTTTTCAATCATTGGCTTTACAAATTCAGGTCTTAAATAATTTTGATTTCCTTTTTCTCCTGAATGTAACTTAACTGCTACTTTTCCGGGTAATATTACGCCTAACTTTTCATATATTTTAACAACATTTTCTGGCGTAATCTCCCTTGTAAAATAAACTTTTGCTTTTTCCATAACTACCTCCTTGACAAATTATTTTTTTCATACTATATATATTATATATCATCTCAACCTTGGTTGAGGTCAATACATTTTTTATAAAATTTTTTATTTTTATTAGAAAAAATTATGAGTAGGAGGAAATCATATGGAGCTAAGTATTGGAGAAGCATCTAAATTAACAAATTTAAGTATATCAAAATTAAGATATTATGATGAACATGGATTAATTCCTTCTTTGAAACGAACTTCGTCTGGTTTACGAAAATTTGATGAAACTTCATTGGAATCAATTCGTTTGATTGAATGTTTGAAAAATTCTGGTATGAAGTTGAAAGAAATTAAGCAATTTATGGATTGGTGTGCAGAAGGTGATTCTACTTTACAAGATAGACTAAATATGTTTAAACAACAAGAGATTAACGTTTTGACTCAAATTCAAGATTTACAGTCCACTTTAAATTTAATTCGATTTAAACAATGGTATTACGAAACGGCTGTTAATGACCATACAGATCAGTTTGTTAAAAATATGAAGTATGAAGATATGCCAAAGGAAATTCAAAAGCTGTATGATGAATTGCATAAGAAATCTTGAAAATTTGCTGAGTATAAAAGAAAACTAAATTGTCGCTAGAATTGACTATAAAAAATACAACACGAAGCAGTTGAAAATACCATTTATTTCAACTACTTCGTGCCTTTCTTTCGTTTTTTCTCCTTTGAATTAGATGTCCTTATTGGCTAAATAAATAACAAAATTCTCAAGCAACTCATCTACATAGATTACAGCCTCTGCATTGAGCGGGCATCCAGGATAAGTTTTTTCCTGCCATTCCTTGTATAATTTTGAAAATGTCTCGAAATCGCAGTTTACCTTTCCTTGAGATTGTAATTTTCTTAACAATTGCCGTAAGCTAAATTCTTCTTGGGAATAGAGAATAAATGCTTTCATTGGAATACCTCCTTTATGAAATCTGTGTTGCCAAGTTTCTACCTATATTATATTCTCGTATTTTATGTTTTATGTCTAAATCTTTTATAAAAAAATTTTGTAGGCATAAATTTTAGACAATTTTTAGGTGCATTTTCAAGTCTATTTTTACACGCATGTATTCCACACATTGCACAATTCATAATAGTCACCCCCGACTTATCTCCTAACCATTATAATTGGATGTTCAAAATTCTTTTATCTTTTCATTTATATATTTTTCAGCATTTTCTATCACCAATCTTGCCGTATCTATTTGTGCCTTAGATTCTTCCTTTGTTACCATATAAAAGTCTACATAGTCGCTTTTTTCTCTAAAAAATCTTGCTTCAGTTACTTTTTTTTCTAATTTTTTTATCTTATCTTCTTCTAAGTCAACTAGTATCATAATGTCTATATCACTTATTTCTCCATTTTTATCTTGTTCTCCTCTTGCATATGAACCATATAAAATTACTTGTTTTAAATTCTTGCCTATCATTTTTAATAATCCATTTACATATTCTTCTAGAATATTTTTTATTCTATTTGGCATTCTTTCCCCTCCTATCATTTGCTTACTATAAGTAGTATAACATTTTTTATCTGATATTTCCACTTGTATTGAAAAATACTTTATCTTTTTCCTTATTTGATTGTCATAATAAAAAATCTATTGAAAAAATAAAGAAAAGTTATGAACAAATTAAAAGTACTGGAAAAGATGTATTTATATTTGTAAATTCTAAAAATCAAAGGGTTTATATGCAAGTTTTAATTTTTAACAAGATATTGTCAATATATTTCCATTGTTATCAAAAATAGCAAAATTTAAAATTTCTCCATCTTCTGGAACACTCAATACCTTTTGGAATCCCAATTTTTCTTCATAAAACTTTATTGTTTCTTTTACATTTTTAACCATAATATTGGTTGTTATTGTTTCATACA
>CANOYI010000071.1 GCA_947571515.1 uncultured Clostridium sp.
ATTGTTTTATTAAATTTAGATTTCAAGTTTATTACATTTCTGTAATTTTTTACCATTTTCATAAGGGAAAGAAGCATTGTGTTCAAAATTTGTAATGCTTTTTAATAGCAAATGCCACCTAGTGGAGAAATTTGCCAAAAAGTCGAAACTTAAACTTATCTTTCTCTTGCAAAATTTATAAAATAGTATATAATGTAAAAGAAATATAAAAACGAGGAGATGTAACATGCAAGAAGTAGAAGAAAGTGTAGGGTACATATTTCAAGACAAAAATTTATTAAAGCAAGCCTTAACACATACGTCATATGCCTACGAAAATAAAGTAGAAAGCAATGAAAAATTAGAATTTTTAGGAGACAGTATATTAGAATTTATATCTAGTAAGTATTTATACAAAAACTATCCTAAATTACGAGAAGGAGAAATGACTAAAGTTAGAGCAACTGTAGTTTGTGAAAAAAGTTTATACAAAATAGCCCAAATGCATAATTTTAGTGATTTCTTATATCTTGGGAGATCAGAGAAAAAGACAGGAGGAGAGAAAAGACCTGCCATTTTAGCTGATAGTGTAGAAGCAGTTATTGCAGCTATTTACCTAGATGGTGGAATAGAAGAAGCAGAAAAATTTATAATTGATAATTTAAAAAATGAAATCGAAATAGCAACAAAGCATGTAGGAGATCGAGATTACAAAACAGTATTACAAGAGAAACTACAAGAACATGGAGAAGTAAAAATTGAATATGAAATTACAAAAGAAGAAGGACCAGACCATAACAAGCAATTCGAAGCACAAGTAAGATGCAATGGAAAAGTCTTAGCAAAAGGAAAAGGAAAAAGCAAAAAAGAAGCCCATATGAGTGCAGCAAAAAAAGCATTAGAAAATTTAAAATAGAAAAGAGAGGTAAAAATATATGAAGAAACAATATATCATACCCATATTTGTACCACATTTAGGATGTCCAAATGATTGCATCTTTTGTAACCAAAAATCAATTAGCGGACAAAAAAAGAACATAACAAAAGAAGAAGCAAAAAAAATAATAGATGGCTATCTAAGTAGTATAAAAGAGGAAGAAGCTCAAGTAGAAATTGCCTTTTATGGAGGGAGTTTTACTGCCATAGAGGAAAAATTGCAAGAAGAATTACTAGAAACAGCCTATGAATATATAAAAGAAGGAAAAGTAGAATCCATCCGAGTTTCTACTAGACCAGATTGTATTAATAAAGAAATTCTAAAAAGATTAAAAAAATACAAAGTAAAGACAATCGAACTTGGCGTACAATCAGCCAATGATTATATTTTAAAAAGAGCGAACAGGGGGCATACTTTTGCAGATGTAAAAAAAGCTTCCCGAATGATCCGATGGAATGGCTTTAAGTTAGGACATCAAATGATGGTAGGTTTACCAGAGAGTACTAGAATTGATGAAATGAACACAGCCAAAGCACTGATTAAATTAAAACCTAAAATGATAAGAATTTATCCTGTGTTAGTAATAAAAAATACACAATTGGAAAAAGATTACCAAGAAGGCAAATATGATGCCCTACCACTTGTACAAGCAGTTGAAATTTGCAAAGAACTAGTTAGAATGTTTGCCAATAAAAACATCGAAATTATCAGAGTTGGCTTGCAAAATACGGATGAAATAGCTGAGCCAGGAAGCAAAACAAGTGAAGTAGTAGCAGGTCCCTATCATCCAGCTTTTCGACAATTAGTAGAATCTGCTATGTGGTACGATGCCATTGTTAGTAAAATCAAAAAGTTAAATGTAAAAGTAAAAGAAGTAGAAGTTACGGTAAATCCAATAGATGCCAATAATGTAATAGGTCATAAAAAAGGAAACATATTAAAATTAAAGGAGACCTATGATGTGGATTTAATTTTAAAACAAGATGAAGAAATCAAACAAGGCAAATCAAAAATAGAAATTACAAAAATTTATAATGACTTTTTAGAAGAATAAACATAGATTGCATAAAATCACCAATATATGTAGATACTGCTATAAAGGTGATTTTATTTATGAAAGTGAAAAAATTAATGATTGAATTAATAGGAACTATACTAGGTGCATTTATCATGGCAATAGCAGTATCACTTTTTTTACTACCAAATCAATTATCATCAGGAGGAATAGCTGGAATTGCAACTATAACCTATTACTTATTAAACTTACCAATGGGAATTATGATAATAGCGATCAATGTGCCATTATTTATCTTGGCAATTTTTAAAATAGGAAAAAGTTTCTTCTTTAAATCTATGATAGGAACAATAACACTATCTATATTTATTGATTTTTTAGACAAATTACAGCCTCTAACAAATGATAGATTTTTAGCATGTATTTATGGAGGAATTATTATAGGATTGCGGAACAGCAATTCTTCTTAAAGTGAATTCCTCTACAGGAGGAACAGATTTAGCTAGCTATATTGTAAGAGAGTACAAGCCAACAATTAGTCTAAGTAGATCTATTTTTATTATAGATACTATTATCGTTACTTTAAATGTAATTTTTTTAAGAGAAATTGAAATAGGTTTGTATTCAGCTATTGCAATTTATGTCATGGGAAAAGTAATTGATATTTTATTTGAAGGAATTTATTTTACAAAATTATTATTGATTATATCAGACAAAAATGAAGAAATAGCTAAAGAAATAGGGGATAAAATTAAGAGAGGTACTACTGGAATTTTTGGAAAAGGCATGTATACAAATGAAGATAAGTTGATTTTAATGTGTGCAGCATCAAGGGGAGATATTTCCAAAATAAAAATGATTGCTAGAAAGATAGATCCAAATAGTTTTATTGTTATTACTAATTCTAGAGAAGTTGTTGGATTGGGCTTTAAAAAGACATAAAATAAACTGTTACAGCTCACAGCTTAAATTATTAATCAAATTTATTAGTATTTTTTCTAAAGTGACTCTCAGGTTGCAGACAAACTGTAACTAAAGTAACAGTTTATAGCCTTGTTGGTCCCCCCGAATTGTCACTTTATAAAAAATATAATAAATTTAGTATAAAATTAACAGCTGTAAATAGTAACAATGAACTTTATATTGCATAAAAATCAAAAAATTTCTACAAAAAACTTAAAGAATATAGTATAATAGATGTAGCAAAATAGAGGAGTAATAGATGAAAGAACAAAAAATAATATTAAAAAATATAGATTCGTTTGTCTTAAAAGATATTTTTGAATGTGGACAATGTTTTCGTTGGAATTTGCAAGAAGACGGAAGTTATACAGGTATATTTGGCGAAAATATATTAAATGTAAAACAAGAAAAGAAAAACATTATAATGAAAGGACTATGTAAAGACAAAATCAAAGAGACAATAGAAGAATATTTTGATTTAAAGAGAGATTATAAACAAATAAAAGAAAAATTAGCTAAAATTGATGAGAATATGGAAACTAGTATAATGTATGGGCAAGGGATTCGACTATTAAATCAAGATTTATGGGAAACGATTCTTTCTTTTATCATTTCTGCTAATAATAATATACCAAGAATTAAAGGAATTATAGAAAGACTATCTCGAACCTATGGAAGTGAAATGATTTGGAAAGGAAAGAAATATTATACATTTCCGTCTGCAAAACAGTTAAAAGATGTTACAATAAAAGAATATAGGAATTTAGGAGTAGGTTTTAGAGATAAAAGATTATATGAAACAACGCAAATGATTGTTAATAAACAGGTAGATTTAGAAGCAATGCAGAAAAATCCTAATACCCTTGAAGTAAGAGAACAATTATTAACTTTGTCTGGCATAGGACCAAAAGTGGCAGATTGTATTTTATTGTTTTCAACATTGAAACGATTAGAGGTTTTTCCGATTGATGTATGGGTTAGAAGGGTTATGAATGATTTATATATACAAGAACCAAATGAGAATCAAGTAAGTAAAAAACAGATTGAAAGGATAGCAACAGAGAAGTTCGGCGATTTGGCAGGACTTGCACAACAATATTTGTTTTATTGGAGAAGAGAACAATGGGACTAAGAATCATATATGGAAAGCCAGGAAGTGGAAAAAGTGAGTACTGCTTTCAGGAAATTGTCAATCAAATAGAAAAAGAAACAAAAATATATATGATTACACCAGAACAGTTTTCATTCACAGCTGAAACAAAGCTAATGGAAACTGTTACATCGCATGCTATCCTAAATGCTGAAGTTGTAACATTAAGTAGAATGGCATACAGAGTTCTTGGCGAAGTTGGAGGAAGTAGTAAAACACGTTTATCCAAACAAGGAAAAGCAATGCTAATCTATTCCATTTTAAATCAACATAAAAAAGAATTGAAATTTCTAGGAAAATCAGATGAAAATGTTGACTTAAGTATGACAGCTATTACGGAATTTAAAAAACATAGGATTACTGTGCAAGATTTGCAACAAGAGATGGAAAAAGTAGAAGATACCTATTTAAGGACGAAACTACAAGATATGGTCTTGATTTATGAAAAGTTTCAAGAACAGATAGAAGAAAGATACATAGAAGAAACCGACCTTTTAACGATACTTGTTGAACATATTGAAGAAACTAATTTAGTGCAAAATAGCATCATTTATTTTGATGAATTTGCAGGATTTACCAAGCAAGAATATGAAGTGATTAAAGAATTTATGAAACTGGTTAAGCAAGTAAATATAACGATTTGCACGGATGACCTAAACATTAACACGAATCCAGATAGGGACATTTTTTACTCCAATAAAACCACCATAGCTAAAATTTGGAATATGGTAAATGAAAATCAATTTACCTTAGAAGAGCCAGTCCATTTAAAAAAACAATATCGTTTTCAAACAGAAGAATTGCAATATTTAAGTGAAAATATGAACCATCTTAAATCCACAAAATATGAGAAAAATGTGGAAAACATAGAGCTATTTTTAGCACAAAATCCTTATTCAGAAATAGAAAATATAGCGAAACAAATTACAAAATTAATTAAAAATAAGAATATGAGATATAAAGACATCGCCATCATTACCAAAAATATAGATGAATATTCCTCTTTGGTAAGAAGCATTTTTCCGAAATATAAAATACCTGTGTTTATTGATGAAAAAAGAGATGTTAATCAAAATATTGTAATACAATATGTCCTTTCTTTATTAGAGGTTTTGAATAAAAATTTTACCTCAGAAGCGGTCTTTCATTATTTAAAATTAGGATTTTCTGACATAGAACCAGATGAAATATTTGAATTAGAAAATTATTGTAATAAATGGGGAATCAAACAAAATAAATGGAAAAAAGACTTTACCTATGAAATGGAAAAGGAAGAAAAAAAACAAAAAATAGAAAGATACAATGAATTAAGAAAGCAAATCATTGAGCCGTTATTAGCATTAAAGGAGAAAATCAATCAAAATAAAACAGTAGAAAATACAACAAAATGCTTATACGGTTTTTTACAAGAACAAAAAATGGAAGAAAAAATCGCTCAAAAAGTGTATGAATTAGAAGAAAAATCTATGCTAGATTTAGCCAAAGAATATGTGACTAGTTATAAAATCGTACTAGCTTTATTTGATGAAATGATTTTAATATTTAAGGAAGATCAAACGACGATTGACAAATATAGTAAGATATTAAAAGTAGGGTTAAAAAATAGTGAGTTAGGTAAAATTCCCGGAACGCAAGACCAAGTAATATTAGGAGATATTGATAGGTCAAGAAGTCATAAGGTGAAAACCGTATTTATGATAGGACTAAATGATGGTAGTTTCCCAAGTGTCAACAAAGAGGAAGGGTTTTTAGATGATGAAGACAGAGAAACGTTAAAGCAAGATGGTATTGAATTAGCGAAAGGAACACTAGATAGATTATACGAAGACAATTTCAATATCTACAAAGCTTTTACGACAGCTGAAAATAGCATTTATTTATCTTATCCTTCATCAGACAAAGATGGAAAGTCTTTGCGACCATCTATGTTAGTACACAAGATAAAAAAACTATATCCCAATTTACAAGAAAAAAGTGATATGATAAGAAAAGAATATGAGCTTGTCAATAAACAAGTCACCTATGAAGCATTGCTTGAAAATATAGCAAAACTAAGAGATAAAGAAACTATCTCTGAAATTTGGTATGCTATTTATCAATATTATAAAGGAAAAAATGAATGGCAAGCAAAACTGCAAGATGATTTACAAGGATTAGCCTATACCAATTTGCCACAAGACATAAAAAAAGAAAATATAGAAAAATTATATGGAAATACATTAAATACCAGTGTATCCAGATTAGAAAAATATAGAAGCTGTGCCTTTTCTTATTACTTACAATATGGACTAAAATTAAAAGAAAAAGAAAATTTAAAAATACATACTTTTGAAACAGGTTCTTTTATGCATGAAACAATTGATGAATTTTTTGAACAAGTAAGAGAACAGAAAATAGGATTAGCAGAAATAGAAGAAGACCAAATTAAGCAAATGGTTTCAGACATCATTGATCAGAACTTGCAATTAAGTAGAAATTTTATTTTCACTTCAACGGCAAAGTACAAAGTGCTTGTCAAAAGACTGAAAAGAATTGTTAGTAAAGCACTAAAATATATTATACAAACTTTAATTTATAGCGATTTTTCAATAGAAGGAACAGAAGTTGAATTCGGTAAAAAGGGAACTTATCAACCAATTGTATTAACGTTAGAAGACGGAAAAAGAGTAGAAATTACAGGTAAAATCGATCGAATTGATACCGCTATGCGGAGAAGATGGGAAATACTTAAGAATTATTGATTACAAATCTTCTAGTAAAAATATTGATTTAAATGAAGTATATGCAGGACTTCAAATTCAATTGTTAACCTACTCAGATGCAATCTGCAAAGAAGAAGATATCATGCCAGCTGGAATTTTTTATTTCTCTTTATTGGAGCAAATGATAAAAGCGGACAAGAAGATCTCAGATGAAGAAATTGAAGAATTAATTAGAAAAAACTTTAGAATGAAAGGTCTAATCTTAGCGGATGTCAAAATTATCAAAATGAATGACAACACTTTAAGAACTGGTAGCTCAAAATTAGTACCAGCAGCAATTACGGCATCTGGTAGTGTCAATGAAAAATGGACCAATGGTGTCAATCAGGAAGAATTTAAGATTTTACAAGATTATATTGACTTTGTTATCAAACAAATAGCAAAGGAAATCTTAAGTGGTAAAATTGATTTAAAACCATATAATAAAAATGGTAAGACACCATGCGAATATTGTGAGTATAAGGCAATTTGTGGTTTTAATACAAAACAAAAAAATAATACTTATCATTATATTGACAAAAAATCAAAAGATGATATGATACAGAAGATGAAACAAGACATGTTTTTGGGATGCCCTTAGCTGTGTGAGCATTAAGCGAGCTTACAGATAAGTAATACCTTTAGGTACGGAGGAAAAAATCATGCCTGAATAAAAGTTTAATAAAATAAAGAACCATGATTTTTTCCTCCGTCCCCAAAATCATGATTAGAGTTAGTATAAGGAGTAACAATGGAAGAAGCAAATAAAGTACAAATGAGAAAACGAAATATGAAATTATTTCCAGCTTATAAAACCTTGAGTTGGGATTACATATTTTTTTATACGATAAATTTTCTATTTTTAACACAAGTGAAAAACATCAATCCAGCAGATGTCGTACTAATCGATTCTTTTTATTACTTATTTACTATGTTTTCACAAATACCAGCAACTTTTATCATAGAATTTTTAGGAAGAAAAAATAGTATTATTTTGGGAAACATTCTAAGTTGCGTGTACATGGTGGTAATTATATTTAGTAATCATTTATTTAACTTGATTATTGCTGAAATGTTATGTGCCATTTCTTTTGCGATTAAAGAAAGTGCAGAACCAAGCTTGTTGAATGAATCGATACCACCAACTAAGTTAAAAAGTAAGATATTTGCCAAAATAAATGAAAAAGGAATGTCAAGATATTATATCATCAATGCAATTTCTACCATTATAGCAGGAATTTTGTATGAAATAAATCCATATATTCCAATTCTTTTATCACTAGCTACTTTAATAATTGTCACTTTCATGTCAACATTATTTATAGAACCAGTTAGGAAAATAAGGAAAAAGAAAGTAGAAAGTGTAGGTCAGCTAAAAGAACTGGGAGAGGCTTTTAAATTTGTGTTAAAATCAGAGAGAATAAAAAGTCTCTTATTATATTCAGCTGTTATGAAAGGAATATTAAGTATATTATCTAATTATGAAATTAGTATGTTAGAGGATTTGGAAATTTCAGCTAGCTATTTAGGGGTTTTATTTGCAGGATTAGGAATCATAGCAGGAATAGCTACCAAAAAACAAGAAAAATTTCATAGTAAATTACATAATAAATCACTATCGATCTTAGGATTTTCAATCATAGGAACCTGCATTTTGGCAGGAACAGCAGGAGTGATAACAAAGCAATATCCAATCGTTATATGTGTGGTTGTAGTGTTTTATGTTGTCAAATATATTTTTTCAGCCATGTATGACCCTTTAATAGAAAAATACCTAAGTAATTTTACAAATGAAGAGATTGATACAAAAATTTTTACAGCAAATAATTTCTTAGGGGGGATTGCTGGTGCAATAGGAGGTTTCTTAGGAGCTTTCTTGTTAGATAGAATGGAAACAGCTTATTGTATGATAATTATTGGTTTTATATTTGCTATATTAATGATACTAGTAAGCAAGTTTATGAAAAGTAGAGTTGGCTTACAACCAGAAGAATATTCAAAAGAGGAAGTGAAATATGATAAAATGAGGGAAACGGTTTAAGCATGATTTTGGGGACGGAGGAAAAAATCATGCTATAGATTAACATAGGGAAATACATAAAATGAATCATGATTTTTTCCTCCGTCCCCAAAATCATGTTCAAGATCAAGATAGGAGAAATGAATGGTGGATTTGTCAAATGAGAATGTAATACACATCCAAAAAGATGGTGTGGAATATTTACAATTTAGAAAATTGTTAGAATACAGAGATATTATCAATCATGCTTATAGTTTGGGAATTGATAAAAATTATCGAACAGCAAAAGCAAATAAGGAGAAGCTAACAGAAGAAGATTATCAAAAAGCATTACAAGATTACAAAAATTTATGCCAAGTAATAGATAGTAAACCAGAGCATTTGGTCAAAACTAATCAAGAACATACAGATAAAGTAAAAGTAGTACAAGGAAAAGTTATTTTCAATGAACCAGATTTTAACTTAGAATCATATAACAAAACAGATGGATTAATTACAAATCAAAAAGATATCATGTTAGCAACAACAAATGCAGATTGTATTCTATTATTATTTTTTGATCCAGTAAAAAAAGTAATTGCTAATACCCATTCGGGTTGGAGAGGAACCTTACAAAGAATTTCTGTCAAGACTATAAAAAAGATGAAGATGGAATTTAATTGCAATCCAGAAGATATTCTATGTTGTATTTGTCCAAGTATTCGAAAATGCCATTTTGAAGTGGAAAAAGAAGTGAAAGAAAGCTTTAAAAAAGAGTTTCAAGATATTGATACTATAGATGAAATGATAAAAGAAACGATTTCAAATCAAAAATGGAATATTGATACAGTAAAAATCAATCAGATTATTTTGCAGAAAGAAGGATTAAAACTAGAAAATATTATAGATAGTAAAATTTGTAGTGTATGCCATTCAGATTTAGTACATTCATATCGAGTGGAAAAACAAGGCTATAGGCTAAATACCGCATTAATTGAATTAAAATGAGACAAGGGGGACAGGTTTATTTTGTCTCATAAATTAGATAGAAAAATGTCGAATAAAGAAAATGACAAAAAACG
>CANOYI010000072.1 GCA_947571515.1 uncultured Clostridium sp.
TCGCTACATGATTACTAATTACCGTAGATAGCTGGTCTGTATCTAATGCTATTTTGCTTTCTGTTACGGTATCTTTTAAGTTTATATTGTTTTCTGCTTGGCTCACAATTCCTTGATTATATTGGTAAGCAATTACATTATGAATACGTGATGCCTCTTTTACAACTGGGTTTTGTTCCTCTTTTACTGTTTTTATATGGTTGATTTCTAAGGTTCCTTCTGCTATTGGTTTTGTAGTTTGAATTCGAATTGCTTTCGTTTGACTATCGCCATAATCTAATACCATATATCCGTTTTCATTAACTGGTGTATTAGCATCTATGGTTCTTATTCCTTGATTTGCTTGATTGATAATAGTAATTGTTCCATTTTCTCCTAATATTTTGTCAAATTGTTCTTTTGGTATTAAAGTTTGAGTATAGAAAATATTAGCTACACTTTCTGTTTCATTAGCAGTATAAGTACTTTCATTTTCTTGTACAACAATGTCATTTACCATTTTGGCCAAATTAACTTTTACATTGGTTCTTGTTATGTATTGTCTATCAATTCCTGCTACTATTTTTCCTTTGTAAATCTCATTTTCTTGGTTTTCTGTTTCGATTGTAATAACAGAATCCTTTTCTTCTTGATTCATTACAATCTGTGAAGTAGTCGTAATCTCTTTTTGGTTATAAAATGTGATTTTCAATTCCGGTTCAATTGTAATATCATGAAATACTACTTCTTTATCATAAAGATACGTTAATATTATATTTTCAGTTCCATCATTTTTCCAAGTTACATTTCCCTCTTTCTCTTGATTGGTTAGGGTAATTTCATTAACACCATCTCTTATGTGGCTCTCATAAGAAGTCATCGTATTTAAATTAACTTGTGTTTCTACCTGTGGTTCTACTTCTCCTACTTTAGGAGCATCTATTTTTGCTAACATCTCTTTGATCGGATAACTATTACTTTTGGTTCCTACATTCCAAGATAATTGAACCACTCTCTTTTCCTCTCCATTGATATTAGACACTTTATTGGTAATGATAGATACCTCATTAATGACATCTTCTTGTTTTGCTTCTTCTATCAAATTTAATTTTACGGTTTTAGTAGCCTTTATTTTCTTATCTTTTTCAGAACGATCTCTATAAATACCATTTAGTGTTATTTTACTTTCCATGTCTAATAAACCTACACGATAGTTCTCGTCTCTGATAGGTTCAATCTTAACTGGAATTTCAACAGAACTTCCCGCTGTTATGTTATACAATTTAACCGTATTGTCTTCTACCTTTTCAACATATTGGTTATCAGATTCTACCAGCTTAAAATTCGTTTCATTATCTAAGCTAATACTTCCATTCAAATACCCTTCTTGCTTTACATTCAAATACATATAAAGCATGATATCATGATTACTTGGCACTACATCCAAATCTGATACTTGTTCTCCTTTTTCGTTTTTAAAATATACATTAAATTCCACATTATTGTTGTTGGTATTAGTATTACTATCTAAAGCATAACTGATTAGACTACTTCCAACAAAAATAAAATTTGTTATTGTCATTGTTAAAATCATAATTAAAACAACACCTATTTTGAAAACCTTACTTTTCATAGTATCCTCCTTATCGCAACTGTCTATCGCTGATGTTTTTAGTATTATCCTTACTTATACTATACATTACTATTTATCAAGAAATCAATGTCTTTATTTTCCTTTTCTTTTATCGTTGCTCTTACTTATTTACGGAAGGTCTTTACAGCGTTTTTTTCTCTGTTGTTTTAAGTTTCCTTTACAATTTCGTAACATTTGTAACATTTTCTTCCGAAATTTCGCAAACCTCGCATTTGCGTAAGGTGCTTTAGGATGTTCAAAAGGAAACGTCCCCATTGCACATCCCATTGCACATCCTAAAGCACAAAAAAAGCAAAGGTTTTTCCTCTGCTTTTATTGGCTGTAATTATTTACTAAACAACTTTCTTTTTGATAATGATAACTCCTGCTCCTAAGATGATAAGTGCGGTTGCTCCAATTATGATTGGCAAGATGTAATCTCTATTTTCACCAGTAGCTGGCGTAACAATCGTTGTTTCTGCCATACTATCGTCTGATTCTGTTGGACCTTCTCCTGGTACATAGTTACCTAGTGTAGATTGTATCATAGAACCTCCTGTCTTGGTTGCTGTTACTTCTTCTACTTCGTTGTTTAAGGCTATTTCGTCTGTTGTAGTTAATATTTTAGAAACATTGAATGTAATAGATTTTGATTGAGTAGCTTCTAATTTTTCATGTTCCAATTGTTTAGTATAAAGAATCATTTTTTGTCCAATCGTTGTATTGCTATTTCTACTATTATCATATACTTCTTCTATCACTAACTTTCTAAAGTCATCGTCTACTTGCATTACTTGCCAATTGTTATTTTCACCATTCTTATTATCAAATGACCAATTCTTATCTAAGTAATCCACAATTCCTGTTGGTGTCATCGTTATTTGGTTCACTGGATTAATTCCGTATTTATAGAAGTCTTCTGATAGATAATCCAACTCACTATTATTCTTTACTGTAATTTCATATTCTACTTCTAGTTTTGTTCCTTGGATTAATTCATTGTCAAGTTCAAGTCTGATAAATCCGTTCTTTGGTTCTATATTAGCACTTGGTTTCATATAAGTAACACCATTCTTTTCTCCTTGGATCTCTCCTGTTTCATTATTTACTGTTAAGTTAGCAATTACTTGACCATTTGCTAAAGTAACCTTCATTGATTTAACACGTTTAGTTAAAAGTAAATCTTGTTTTGGTCTTTCGATAATACCGAAGTCTATATTGTCTATACGATAGACATATCTATCTCCTGTTGAAGCTGAATAGGTAGTCTCATACTCTACTCCGATTCCCATAGTAGGTGTGGTAGAATCCATTTGTTTTCTCGTTATGTTTGTCATTGTATCTTTATTAAGGTTTTTCAATTCTTCATCAATTTGTAATCTTGAACCTTTTGGAGCAGTCTGGTCTTTGTTGTAGTTGTCGATCGCATCTGTTAATCTTTCCGATAGTTCTTTCGTTCCATCTGGTTTTGTTGCTACATACCACCATCTCTTATTATTTTGGTCTCTCTTACTATCATATACAGTTCCTTTATAGTATTGTACTTCAATTGTTTTCATTCCATTTAGTTCATAAGTTTGACCACCCCATGTATAAGTTAGTGTATAATCTCCTGGTATATAATTTTCAATTGTGAAATCTCCATCACCATTTGTTTCTGCTGTATATACCTTACCACTGCCTGTATTTTCGGTAAGAATAACTGGCACCCCTTTAACTTTTGCTTCTCCATCATCATATTTTCCATTTCCTTGACGGATCATTCCTGTCATAACTCCACTTGGGTTTTCGTTACTTTTTACCTCATGATTATCAATAAATACTTTACCTGTCATTACCCTTGCGTTAGCTACTTCTAATTGTATACCTGCACTTGCAGAAGTATCATCTTCATAAGTTTCTTTGTTTTCTGGGTCACAGTTTCCTGGGTTAGAATCCTTATCCACTCCTGCATAAGGTTTTCCATTCTCCAAGATTGAGTAAGAATTAATTTCTGCCACATTATTTAGAAGTTCGTCAGCTTTCTCTCCTACACCTTTGTCACGTAAGCTATTTAATACTTGTTCTCTTCTTAATTTAAATTGTACATAAACATCATAATCTATTTGAGCTTTCTCTAACATACGGTCACATGGTATGGTAACTTTTTTATACTTTTTGCCATCGCCATAATTGGTTATGTCTCTATCAGTAACCTTTCCTGTTAAGGCGCCATCTTTTCTTTCTGCTATAATAGTTCCTCCCACACTCTTATCCTTGTTTAACTCTGTTCCAATACGTTCTAAACTATATTGACTATCAAAATAATCTGTAATGCTATTAACTTTTGCTTGTAAGTTTATATTGGATTGTGCCATTGATAATCGATAAGTGATATATACTTCTAATTCTTTGCTTTTATCTCTATCATTTTGATATTCGTAATCTGCTTTATAAATTGCCCTAGTATAAGTTCCTGTATAATCATTCTTGTATTTAACACCTACATTAAATGAGTCTTCCCCTTCTATTTCTGTTGCACCTGATTTATATCTCTGTGCATAATCATATACATGGTTATATCCATTAATAGATATTTTTATATTTTGCAAATCTTTTCCTAATGCAATATCTGGCCTATCTCTGTCTTTTAATCCTAGATTGATATTTCTAATTTCTGTTTGACCAGCCTTAAAATTATTAATGATACTATATCCGGTTCGATTCGTCTCTGCTGTAATGACAAAGTCTCCAATATTATCTTGTACAATATAAGAATCTGTTTCTGTGTATTTTCCATCATTATTTAGTGTTGCTGTTTTTTCTTTTTCGTCAATCGTATATTTTAATGCTGTTTCTTTTCCATCTGTTCCTCTTGCAACTCCTGTGTCTTTCGTCCTACCTTCTATTACACTAAATTGGTTATTGAAGTCAGTTCTATTTTGTATCTTTTCTCCTGCTTTTGAACCATTAGGATGATCAATATGTGTTACAACATTTGTATAATTTAATCCATCATAAGTAAATTCAATATAGTAATCTCCTAATTTATCAATTTCTACATTTTCAAATAAGTATTCACCATGTCCATTATGTCCATATTCTGTATATCTACCTAGATTTGATGTAACTGTCTCTTTAACGGTATTTCCCGTTTTTTCGTCTTTTAATCTTACTGTAATACCATCAAATAGAAGATCTTTCTCATCTGGATGGTTTCCATCTTGATTCGTTTTAAATAAATCATTTCTATCCTTACCGTCTCCACTCTTTACGCCAACTTTATCTACCCATACAAAACCTGATAATTTAACATATTTTTGTTTATTCTCGACAAGAACAAAATTAGCTTCTTTTTTCTCAAGTTGGAAGGTACCTTCTTCTGCACCTGTTATGTCATATCCTTCTGGTACTGATGTAGGATCTTCTTTATACGTCCAATTTCCAATTGGAACATTATGCAAGTATATTTGTCCATCTTTATCTGTTGTAAACCACGTTGCTTGGCTTTCGTCTACAAATTGATATTGTCCTACAGAAATTTCTTGTAGCCATCCTTTTTCTGTTTTAAATTTAAACCTTATACCTTCTAATGGTTGTGTGTTATTATCTTTGTCAACTTTACGTAAGCATAGGTATGTTGTTTTAGGTCCATCTGGTGTATTTTTGATAGTTGCGTCTTTCTTCTTATTAGATACCACTTTACCTAATTTAATAACCTCATCTGATTTCTTATATCCTTCTGGTGCTTTTACTTCTTGTGCAAAATAAGTTGCTGGTTTTAAATTATCTAATTCTATTTTTCCGTTTTTATCTGTTGTGAATATATAATTTTTATTTTTAATATTGTCCTCATTTTTTTGTATGTATGAATACTGATTTGCACTTTTCTTGAATATATATTCTCTAATATATTTTGTGTCTTTATCATCTGCTTCATTTTTATTTTTGGTATAGGTATCTCCCTTTTTGTACCATATTCCATCGTCATCTTTTACATATCTAAAGATAAGGAATTCTGCTCCTGGTAATTTTTCATCTTTATTATCAGCACTTTCTTTTATGATTGTTAATTCACCTGGCATATCTTCATTAAAGGAATCTTCTAACCCATCACCATCATCTGGATTGTCAGTTGTATCTCCTTCTGTAACTACTAAGTTTTGCCACGCAGGTCCACTTAAACAATCCAAGAAATATATATCACATTCTGGTATTTTTCCCTTAATTTTGTTAGTTTTTACTGTTACATTAATATAATTAGTATCTCGATTTTTTGGTACACATATATAAAATTTCTGACCTTCTTTAATTTTATCAAAAGCTATCTCTTTTCTCTCTTTATCTGCTGTATAAGTTATTAATGAAGCTTTTTTTATTTCATTACCATAGTGATCAGCTACTGTGAAAGAAGCTAATCCTGTTGAAGGAATATTAGTCATAACATAAGGTCCTAATCTTTTGTAATTATCAATATCTGCATAGTTGAAATTGTCTTCATCTTTCTCTATTTTAAATTTTTTGACTTCTGTTGTTCCAAACTTCTTCATTCTTTTTTCTACTGTCTCATTGACTTCATCCCAATTAGGATTTTTCTTTTCTGTTATATTTTTTAGTGCAAACCCTTTAAGTTTTCCATAATATTTAGTATTTGCTTCACTTGCTTTTTTTGTCCAATCTTTTAGGTATCCCCATAGGAATTCACCTTGTTTGGCTTCACTTAAAGTTGCTACCCCTGTTGCCATTTTTAAATTGAATCTTCCTTCTATTTTAGACTTTTTTATTTTCTTCTTGTCAGAATTAATTAGATAAGCTTCATTTCCTTCTATATGGACATGTGCTATTAGCTTATAATCGTTCGTTACTTCTTTTCTTAACATATTGTTGGGTTGCGCACAATGCAAATTTTCATAATTTGCATAAGTATTATAATTAATACTATATGTTGTCTTTGAATTTAATTTACTTCCTACTACTCTTTTATTACTAACAGGCAAAGATTGTGCACTAACAGCTGTCATACTTAAAATTAATATTCCTATTACCATAACTAGTATACTAATTGCTTTTTTTGTTATCCTCATTCTCTTCTACCTCCTTTCCTATATGATTAAATCATCTTCTTCTGGTTTTCTTATTTTAATAATGATAGCTGTTATGATAGCACCAATGGTAATCATTGTCACTATAATGGAAACATATACGATTCCACCGGTTCTAATACTAATAATCGCATCTGCACTACTCATATCATTTTCGCCTTGTGCCTTATTTCCTGGTGTTGAGTTGCTATCTTTTACTCCTAACTCATTATAATCTTCTGCTATTTCTGCTACATTTGTTGTTAATCCTGTATTATTTTCTGTCATAGATTTCGTTAAGGTTAAAGTAAGATTTTTTGTTTCTCCTGCTCCTATTTTCTCATTGGCTAAACTTGTATTATATAAAGAACCATTTGTCTGATACCAATCTTTATTTAGTTCTGAACTAAATTTTAAGTCATTTGGCATGTAGTCTACTATCTTCTTTGCATATCCATCTACTTCACCAACATTGCTAATCTTAATATTGTATTCTATTAATACAGTACTTCCTTTTACTTTTTTAGCATCTAATTCCACTTTTGCCATATTTACATTGTCATATTCTCTCACTGTACTTCCTGCTGTATTTTGTATTAAAATTCGCTTAATTCCCTTTTCCAATTTCAAATCAAAATTCTTTAATTCTATCAATCCTATATTAATATTTGCTATATCATTATTCCCAATTGTTAGAATGTCAGTTGAGGCTACTTTTGATGTCGTTCCATTGATACTTAGTTCATTCATAACTGCTTTTGAAGTTTCACTTTCAGATGCTCCGCTTACTTGATAGGTCGTTAGTCCATATTTAGTCTTATCATATTCAAATACAACGATATATTTACCATTTGCTACATTTTGCAATACATACATACCTTCTGAATTAGTTGTTGTTGTAATTTCATTGCCACTACCATCTTTTACGATTTCATTGGTTTCAACATTTAGTAATTCAACTGTCACACCAGATAGTATTGGTTCTCCTGCATTTTTTACACCATCTGTATTGGAATCGATCCATGCTACACCTGCTATCATGTTATTTCTTTGTGGAGTAGTAGTTTGGTCTCCATTTGTACCATTATTGGTATTATTATTTGAATTTTGATTGTTATTATCGCCATTACCTTCGTTGCTTCCACTATTTGCACTATTTCCTGTATCAGGTGAATCTCCTTTTATAATATGGGTGATTTCTGGCGTAGTAGAAATTTCATTGTCACTTCCATCTACTATTGTTGCTGAATTTTTAATTGTCTTTGCATTTATATTTTCATCATACCCTACTCTTGTTTTTACTTCTATATTAGCAATAGCTTTTGGATCAATAGAAGTATAAATGTTTACTTGATTTGAATCTTCTGGAACCTCTTCTTCTTTTCCATTTACCGTAATAGATTTAATTTCTAAATCATTTGGTATGTTATCTATTACTTTAATTGCTTCTCGTCCTGTACCTAAGTTCTCTACTGTTATAAAATAATTAATTTCGTTTCCTATTTCTACAAATTCAGATTCTGTATTTGTTTTCATGTCAGATTTCATATCATAAAATAATATCGTACTTCTCCATACATTACTTCTACTTTGTTCCTTACCTAGTTTTGCTATAACAGAAAAATCGATATTAGAAGAATTCTTAGACTTTATACTGTAATGTAATACTTTTGTTTCTTCAGCAGCTAATTTGCCAATATTTACTTCCTTATTGTACGTTAATTGTTTCTTATTGCTATCTTCAGAAGCCATATCATCCTCTTCACTATCTGTTTCTCCTGTTACATGATCTTCTGAACGATACTGATTATTATCATCTTCAGAAACTTCTATTTCTTCTTTTACACTAGGATCTACTTCCCCTAACTCATCTTTTTCTATTTCGCCACTTGTCATACCAGTAATAAGTGTTAAGGCATCTACCTCTGCATTATCCGATAAATTGTTCTGAATGATTACATCTTTTTGTTCCGTTTTAGACATATTTTCGATGATAACATAATAATCGATTGTATCACCTACATAGACTTCCTCACTTCTATCCGAAACTCTCTTTAAGCTAACTCGTATATTAGAAGCCTCTGTTACATTTGTCATAGTACTTTTTGTTTTTGCTTCTCCATATTGTACTTCTGTCTCATTTTTAATCGTTGTTCCAGCTTTTACCTCTTGATTGACTCTTACTTCATATTTTACAATTTGTGTTTCTCCTGGTTTTAACTCTTGAATTGTTTCTGCAAAAGACTTAATATCTGCTTTTTCTTGATAATAAGCTGCTCCTGTATATTCATAACGTTGCATTGGTTCTACTAAAGTCGTTCCTTCTGGTACACCACCTATTACTTTTATATCTTTTGCTACTTCTGTACCTGTATTAGAAACTTTTACTTGGTATTGAATTACTTCTCCATTTTTTACAACACTATTTTCTTTTAAGGTATCAGAACCTACCATGGCTTGTATCTCTGATTCTACTTTTGGTCCGACTCCTGTTTGCATAGCAATGGTAGTAGATGCCAATTTGATTTCCATCTCTGTTTCACTATTGGTAGCATTAACAGAATACCCTTCTGTCGCTACCTTGTTATATTCTAAGTTTTCTGGTATTGCCATTCGATAGTTTGCTTGTACACTAGATTGAGGTGCTACTGTATCTAATAGAACTAGATATGATTTAGCTTTCAAACCATCTAAATTCTCTGACCATGCATTTTGTGCATCTGTAATATCATCTGTTGGATCTTCATTTTCTGAATAATAGACTTTTGCATTTTCCACTCCTGCTACTTGTATTCCTTGTGTAATAGCAATCCCCATATTATTTTCTTGATCATCTGTTGGAAAGTCACCCAATATTTTTACATCTTTAATAGCAGATACATTACTGTTTATGATTTCCATATTAGCTTCTACTTGTTTGGCATCAGCACCTTTTTCCATCATAACATCTTTCTTTTCTTCTTCTCCAATTGTCTCTACCGCTAAATCATGTATACTATTAACCGTTGTGATTTCTTTTGGAGCTGTGATTTTAATTGGTGCATTTGCTATCCCATTATTGGCATAGGTTACCGCATTCGCATTTTGGTATGCTACTGCAATCTGTTCTTCACTCGTTGCTG
>CANOYI010000073.1 GCA_947571515.1 uncultured Clostridium sp.
AATTATATCTTGCTGGAATTTCTAAAATAGAGATTGAAAGAACAGCAAAAGCAATTAAAATTAATTTGTACACGGCTAAACCAGGAATTGTAATCGGAAAAGGTGGAGCAGGTGTAGAAACTGTAAAAGCAGAATTGGCAAAATTAATTGGGAAAGATGTTAATTTAAACATTGTAGAAGTTAAAAATATTGACACAGATGCTCAATTAGTAGCTGAAAATATTGCTGGACAATTAGAAAGAAGAATTTCATTTAGAAGAGCAATGAAACAATGTATGCAAAAATCTATGAAAGCAGGTGCTTTAGGAATTAAAACTGCTGTATCTGGAAGATTAGGTGGAGCTGACATGGCTAGAACTGAATTCTATAAAGAAGGAAATATTCCATTACAAACTTTAAGAGCTGATATTGATTATGGATTTGCAGAAGCAGATACTACTTATGGAAAAATCGGTGTGAAAGTTTGGATTTATAAAGGAGAAGTTCTTCCAGAGAAGAAAATGGAAGGAGGAGACCAATAATGCCATTAATGCCAAAAAGAACAAAACATAGAAAAGTACAAAAAGGTAGAATGAGAGGAAAAGCAACAAGAGGTAATAAAGTAACAGATGGAGAATACGGAATTCAAGCTGTAACAGGAGCCTTAATTACAGGAAATCAAATTGAAGCAGCCAGAATTGCTATGACTCGTTATATAAAAAGAGGTGGAAAAGTTTGGATTAAAATCTTTCCAGACAAACCAATAACGGCAAAACCTATTGGTACTCGTATGGGTAAAGGTAAAGGTGCACCAGAATATTGGGTAGCAGTTGTAAAACCAGGAAGAGTTATGTTTGAAATTGCTGGCGTACCAGAAGAAACTGCAAGAGAAGCCTTAAGACTTGCTATGAATAAACTACCTAACAAAACAAAATTTGTAGCAAAAGAAACGGAAAAGGTAGGTGAAAATGATGAAGATAAGTAAAATAAGAGAAATGTCTTCACCAGATTTAGAAAAAGAATTAGGTGAACTAAAAACAGAATTGTTCAAATTAAAATTTAGTTTAGCTACCAACGGACTAGATAATCCTATGAAAATAAAAGAAGTAAAAAAAGATATAGCTAAAATAAATACGGTATTGACAGAAAGAAAAATGCTAGATGCTAAAGCATAAAAATGAAATATGTTAACAAAAAGGTAAACACTTGAAAGTAAGGGGAGGGGACATTCCTCAAACTTAAGTGGAATACCTAAGGGGAAGAGGTGTGTCCCCTGACATTATTAGAAAGGAGAAATCTAAATGGAAGAAAGAAATCTTCGTAAAGTTATGATTGGTACAGTAACATCTAACAAGATGGACAAAACAGTAGTAGTAGCTGTTGAAACTAGTGTTAGTCATAAAATATATGGTAAAACAGTAAAAAGAACTTACAAATTAAAAGCACATGATGAAGAAAATGTTTGCCAAATCGGTGATAAAGTAAAAGTAATGGAAACAAGACCACTTTCTAAAGATAAAAGATGGAGAGTAGTTGAAGTTGTAGAGAAAGCTATTACTAAATAAAAAAAGAAAAACAAATCAAAAACGAGTATTATAAGGCAAAATTTTATGAAAAAAGCAAAGTAGTACTACTCTAAGTACATGAGCATTTTTGAATAAAATTTTAACGCAGTAAGACGAAGGTTTTCATTTGTTTAAAGGAAGGAAAGGAGGAACCATAAATGATACAACAACAATCAAGATTAAAAGTAGCAGATAACACAGGAGCCAAAGAAATTATGTGTATTAGATGTTTAGGGGGTTCATTCAGAAAAACATCTAATATAGGAGATATTATAGTTGCTTCTGTTAAATCAGCAACACCAGGTGGCGTTGTTAAAAAAGGTGATGTTGTAAAAGCTGTTATTGTTAGATCTAAGAGTGGATTAAGAAGAGCAGATGGTTCATATATAAAATTTGATGAAAATGCAGCTGTTATTATCAAAGAAGATGGAACACCAAAGGGAACACGTATCTTTGGACCAGTTGCAAGAGAGTTGAGAGAAAAGGATTATATGAAGATATTATCATTAGCTCCAGAAGTACTTTAAAAACAAATTACAATCAGCATCTTGCACATTTTCATTGAATGAACCAAACTTCGACGTACAAGAGTACGCCTTCAGCTTGAAGTTAATGAAATAGAGGCAAATGAATATAAAATTCATTTGCATACTGATACTGTAACAGCTAAAGCTTAACAGTATCAGCAAAATGCACAATATACTAATTCTAATTTGTTTTAAGTCAGCTGTTTGAGCGAAGCGAATTACAGATGACTTACGCAATCGAACAAAGTGAGATTGTGAACATAAAAAAATACAGAAAAGGAGGAGATTCCTAAAATGAGAATAAAAAAAGGAGATAACGTTCAAGTTTTATCAGGAAATGACAAAGGTAAAACAGGAGAAGTATTAGAAGTTAATCCAAAAGAAGATAAAATCATTGTAAAAGGCGTTAATGTTAGAAAAAAACATGTAAAAGCCAGAAGACAAGGAGAAGAAGGTGGAATTATAGCAGTAGAATGTGCTATTCCAAGTTCAAAAGTAAATGTTGTATGCTCAAAATGTGGTAAAGCTACAAAAGTAGGATATAGCATGGAAAAAGAACAAAAAGTACGTGTTTGTAAAAAATGCGGTGCAACGATAAAATAAGATAAAGAAAGGAGGATTAACAAATTATGGAAAAATTAAGAGAACAATATGAAAAAGAAGTAATACCAGCATTAATGAAAAAATTTGAATATAAATCAGTTATGCAAGTACCAAAACTTGATAAAATAGTAATTAATATAGGATTAGGAGATTTAAAAGAAAATCCTAAAGCATTAGAAAATGCAATGAATGATTTAATGCAAATTACAGGTCAAAAACCAGTAATTACAAAAGCAAAAAAATCAATCGCAGCTTTTAAATTAAGAGAAGGTGTTAATATAGGATGTAAAGTAACTTTAAGAGCAGATAAGATGTATGATTTTGCCTACAAACTATTTAATGTAGCACTTCCAAGAGTAAGAGATTTTAGAGGAGTATCAACCAACTCTTTTGATGGTAGAGGAAACTACTCTATGGGTGTTAAAGAACAATTAATATTTCCTGAAATTGAATATGATAAAGTTGATAAACTAAGAGGAATGGACATTATATTTGTAACAACAGCTAAAACAGATGAAGAATCTAAAGAGTTGTTACAAGAATTAGGTATGCCATTTAAGTCAGCTGTGTGAAGCGAAGCGAGCTATAGATGACTTACGCAATTGAACGAAGTGAAATTGTGAACATTAAGTAATAAGCCGTTTGAGCGAAGCAAATTACGGATGATTTACGCAATTTTGAACGAAGTGAAATTGTGTACAGATAAGAAAGGAGTAAAATTATGGCTAAAAAGTCAATGAAAATAAAACAAGCTAGACCACAAAAATATAAAACAAGACAATATAATAGATGTAAATTATGCGGAAGACCACATAGTTATATCAGAAAATATGGTATATGCCGTGTATGTTTTAGAGAGTTAGCACATAAGGGTGAGATTCCGGGAGTTAAGAAGGCCAGCTGGTAAAATTTCGATAAAATTAATCATCTTGCACATTTTTAATAATTTAATCAGATTTCGACGTACCAATGTACGCCTTCAACCTGCTAAAATTATTAAAAATGCACAATATAATCAATTTTATCAAAATTTTAAAAAATCGATTAAAAGCAGCAATCTGCGCAATTTTGAGTTAGCTGTGTGAAGCGAAGCAAATTACAGATAACTTATGCAATCGAATGAAATGAGATTGTAGTCATTATAACCTCGACATACAAACGTATGCCTTCGGCTTGTAATGAATATCAAAATTGTACATCTTACTACTTTAAATCAATTTTTAAAAATAAATGCTAAAATAAAGATAAGAGGGGAGAATAAATCCCTTCCTAAAAAAGAAGAAAAGGAGGTAAGTAATTAATGAACATTACAGATCCAATTGCAGATATGTTAACAAGAATTAGAAATGCAAATAGTTCAAAACATAAAACAGTAGACATTCCAGCTTCCAACATGAAACGAGGAATTGCTGAAATTCTATTTAGAGAAGGATATATAAAATCTTTTGAAGATATAAAAGATGATACACAAGGAATCATAAGAATTACTTTAAAATATGATGAAAAAGGAACAAGAGTAATTGATGGTTTAAAAAGAATCAGTAAACCAGGTTTAAGAGTATATGCATCAAAAGAAGAATTACCAAAAGTATTAAATGGTTTAGGAATTGCTATTATTTCTACTTCAAAAGGATTGAAAACAGATAAAGAAGCTAGAGAATTAGGTGTTGGTGGAGAAGTACTAGCATATATTTGGTAGAAAAAGGAGGGAAAACAATGTCAAGAATAGGAAACAAACCTATTACCGTGCCATCAGAAGTACAAGTAAAAATAGATGGACAAAACATTACTGTAACAGGTCCAAAAGGTACATTAGAAAGAGAAATACATAAAAATATTTCTGTTAAAATGGAAGAAAATATAATTACTGTGACAAGAAAAAATGATGAACCAGCTAACAGAAGTTTACATGGTTTAACAAGAACATTAATTAATAATATGATTATTGGTGTAACCAGTGCCTATAGTAAAGAATTACAAATCAATGGTGTTGGATATAGAGTCGCAAAACAAGGAAATGATTTAAATTTAACTTTGGGTTACTCGCATCCAGTTATCTTTGAAGCACCAGCAGGAATTACTTTTGATGTTCCAAACCCAAATACAATTATTGTAAATGGAATTGATAAAGAATTAGTTGGTCAAACAGCAGCAGTTATTAGAACCAAAAGACCACCAGAAGTATATAGAGGTAAAGGTATCAAATATGCTGATGAGGTTATTAGACGTAAAGAAGGTAAAACAGGTGCTAAATAGAACTTAGCAAAATAATTGCTTAGAAAATTGAATTTTAAAGATAACTTATTTTAGAAAGGAGTAATAAAATGGTTAAAAAAACAGATCGAAAAATGGAAAGAACAAGAAGACATATTCGTGTTAGAAGAAAGATATCTGGAACGCCAGATAGACCAAGATTATGTATATATAGAAGCAATAGCAATTTATATGTACAAATTATCGATGATGTTGCAGCAAATACAATCATATCAGCTTCAACATTAGATAAAGAAATAAAAACAAAACATGCTAATAAAGAAGCTGCTAAAGAATTAGGAACTTTAATTGCCAAAAAAGCATTAGATAAAAAAATCGAAACAGTTGTTTTTGATCGTGGTGGATACATTTATCACGGAGTTGTTAAAGAATTAGCAGAAGCTGCAAGAGAAGGCGGACTTAAGTTCTAGTAGTCTTTGCAAAAATAGAATAAAGGGAAACACTAACTTATAAGGGGAGGGGATATTTCTTATCCCTAAAGAATTTACCCATAGGAAAGAAGTGTCCCCTGACAAAAGTAAGAAAAGGAGGATTAACAAACCGAATGGAAGAGAAAAATGAATTAAAAGAAAAAGTTGTTGCTATTAATAGAGTTGCTAAAGTTGTTAAAGGTGGTAGAACTTTTAGATTTAGTGCTGTAGTAGTAGTGGGAGACGAAAATGGTCATGTAGGTGTTGGAAATGGTAAAGCAGCAGAAGTTCCAGACGCGATCAAAAAAGCAATTCAAGAAGCGAAAAAGAACTTAGTTGAAGTACCAATTGTTGAAACAACAGTACCTCATGAATATGTTGGAACTTTTGGTAGTGCTAAAGTTATGTTAAAACCAGCTGCTGTTGGTACTGGTATCATAGCTGGAGGAAGCGTTAGACCAGTTATGGAATTAGCTGGATATAGAAACATCAGAACAAAAGTTATTGGAACCAATAATCCAAGAAATGTTGTTTATGCTACGATTGAAGGATTAAAAGCAATGCAAACAGTAGAGCAAGTAGCTAAAAAAAGAGGAAAAAAGGTAGAAGATATTTTATAAATAAAAAATAAAGCTAAGAGGCAGAAGAAGCGAATTAAGGATTACAAAAGCTTTACGCATTTTGCATAAGTTATCCGTAAAGCTCCTTTGTCGCTAACGGCTAACTTAGAAAGAGGAGGTGCGAAATATCAAATGAAAATAAATGAATTAAAACCAGCTGTAAGTAAGGTGAAAAGAAATAGAGTAGGACGTGGAATGGCTTCTGGAAATGGAAAAACATCTGGAAGAGGACAAAAAGGACAAAAGGCAAGAAGCGGTGGAGGTGTAAGAAGAGGTTTTGAAGGTGGTCAAACACCATTATATAGAAGATTACCAAAAAGAGGATTCACCAATATTTATGCTAAAACTTATACAGAAGTAACACTAAAAATGCTAAACAAATCAAAAGCTACAGATGTTACGGCAGAAACATTATTGGCAGAAGGAATTATTGGAAAAGTCAATGATGGAATTATCGTATTAGCAACAGGAAAATTAGAGAAGAAATTAAATATAAAAGCAAAGAGATTTACAGCAAAAGCAAAAGAAGAAATCGAAGCTCTAGGCGGAAAGGCTGAGGTGATTTAATTGTTTAAAACAATAAAAAATGCTATTTCTACACCAGAAGTAAGAAAAAGATTACTATATACACTAGTATTAATTGTTGTATTTAGATTTGGATGTTATATTACAGTACCAGGTGTAAATAGTATTGCTTTAAATGAGGCAATGGGAAATACGAATGGATTTGCAGGATTAATTGATATGATTTCAGGAGGAGCCTTTTCAAGATTTTCGGTTTTTGCTATGTCAATTAGTCCATACATAACAGCATCTATTGTCATTCAATTATTAGCTATGATTATTCCTTCTTTAGAGAGATTGACCAAAGAAGGTGGAGAAGAAGGAAGACAAAAAATTAATAAATATACCAAAATAGTAACAATTATTTTAGCATTAGTAGAAGCAATTGGAGTATATTTATCTTATAAGTCTTCTGGTATATTTGTTGACCAAAGTTTCTTAACAGGAACATTAGTAGTTGTTGGATTAGTAGCAGGTACATCTGTACTTATGTGGCTAGGAGATCAAATTACCAATAAAGGAATTGGGAATGGAATTTCTTTATTAATCTTTATTGGTATTATTTCAAGATTACCAAGTGGAGTAACAACACTATGGAGTCTAATGATATCTGAAGCAGGATTTAGTACAACAGGTTTATTAACTGCAATTGGTATTATTGTAGGTGCTTTAATTTTAGTAGCAGGAGTTGTATTTGTACAACAAGCAGAAAGAAGAGTACCTGTACAATATTCTAAAAAAGTAGTAGGGAGAAAAATGGTAGGTGCACAAAGCACACATATTCCATTAAAACTTGCTATGGCAGGAGTAATGCCAGTTATCTTTGCTTCCTCTTTTATGACATTTCCAGCTATGATTATTCAAATTTTTGTACCAGACATAGCAAATCATACAGGATTTTTAGCAGGATTATATAATTTCTCAATTGCTACTTCTACATCCAATGTAGGAATTGGGTATTCAATAGCTAATGCACTTGTTTATTTACTATTAATCATAGGATTTACATTTTTCTATACTTATGCTACTTTTAACCCAGCAGAAGTATCGAATAATATTAAGAAAAATGGTGGATTCATACCAGGAATTAGAGCTGGTAAACCAACAACAGAATATTTATCATCCATCATATCAAAATTGACAGTGTTTGGAGGATTGTTCTTAGCAGTCATAGCAATTTTACCAATGTTATTAAGATTTACCAACTTAAATATTGCATTTGGTGGTACATCTATCTTAATCGTTGTAGGAGTTGCTTTAGAAACAGTACAACAATTAGAATCTCAATTAGCAATGAGACACTATAAAGGATTCTTAGAATAAATCATGATTTTGGGGACGGAGGAAAAAATCATCGTCTCCTTTTGATGATTTTTATCCTGTTTATTGAGATTAAAATTAATAAGTAGGATAAAGATTATTAATTACGTTTTACACAATTTATACAATAATCTAATTTTTTATAAGTAGAGGAGAGAGGTTTATATGGTAATTATAATGTTAGGAGCACAAGGAACTGGAAAAGGAACCGTAGCAGGCTTAATTAGTCAACAAATGGGATGGCCACAAATATCAACAGGAGATATTTTTAGAAAAAATCTTAGTGAAAGAACAGAATTAGGAATCAAAGCAAATGAATATATGTCAAAAGGAGATTTGGTACCAGACGAAATAACGGTTCCTATGGTAATAAATCGATTAAAAGAGGATGATGCAAAAGAAGGAGCTATTTTAGACGGATTTCCAAGAACGATAAAACAAGCAGAAAAACTAGATGAAATTTTACAAGAGTTTGGAAAGAAAGTAGATTTAGTCATTAATTTGCAAACGCCAAAAGAAGAATTGATTGATCGAATGTTGACAAGAAGAGTATGTACCAATCAAGATTGCAAAGCAACTTATAATATCAAATTAAATCCACCAAAGGTAGAAGGAATTTGCGATAAATGTGGTTCTTCTTTGAAACAAAGAGAGGATGACTGCAACTCAGAAGCTATTAATAAGAGATTACAAATTTATGAAGAACAAACTAGCCCATTGGTAGAGTATTATGAAAATAAAGGTGTTCTAAGAACAGAGATAGTAAGTAGAGCCATTAATAGAATGGGAAAAGATGTAGCAGAAGATATGGTAAAATTATTGCGAAAATAATGTTACTGTTCAGACTTGTTAAATGTTTGCTAAAAAGTTTATTATATTTTTATTTGTAACTCTCAGACCTCGCACAGTCTGTAATTGCATAACAGACTGTAAGCTTGTTGGTCCCCACGAATTGTTACTTCATAAAAATATAATAAACTTTTAAATTAAAATAAAAGCTAAACAGTAACAAAATAATAGATGACACCTTTGGCTGACAGTAGTGACTAAAAATAAAGGAGAAGAGTAAATTGGTAACGATTAAGTCAAAAAAAGAAATTGAATTAATGCGAGAAGTTTGTAGAGTTGTCGCCATTGTCTATCAAGAATTAGAACAACAGATAAAGCCAGGAATGTCAACATGGGAATTAGACCAAATAGCAGAACAAAAAATGAGAAGTTTAGGAGCTATTCCAGCAGAGAAAGGTTATAATATTGGGATTAAAGGAGTACCACCGTTTCCAGCTTCTCTTTGTGTTTCTATTAATGATGAAGTAATCCATGGTATTCCATCTAAAAGTAGAATGATAAAAGAGGGCGATGTAGTAAGTATTGATACCGTTGCCCTAAAAAATGGATATAATGGTGATGCAGCAAGAACTTTTATTGTAGGGAAGGGAACAAAAGAAGCGGAAAGATTGGTGCAAGTAACGAAACAAGCTTTTTTTGAAGGCATTCAATTTGCTAAAGTCGGAAATCGAATTGGTGATGTGTGCCATGCGATTGGAGAATATGTTCATTCACAAGGATATTCTGTAATAAGAGAGTTTCAAGGACATGGAATTGGAAAAGAAATGCATGAGGATCCAGGGATTCCTAACTATGGAAAGGCAGGTCGAGGAATTCGATTAGAACCAGGTATGACATTGGCGATAGAACCTATGGTAATAGCGGGAAAACCTAATATTTTAGAACTAGATGATGGATGGACCATTATTACAGAAGATGGTAGTTTGGCAGCTCATTATGAAAATACAATTTTAATTACAGAAAAAGAGCCAGAAATATTGACAAT
>CANOYI010000074.1 GCA_947571515.1 uncultured Clostridium sp.
TAAATTAAACTTATAAAATTGATTGTAAATATATTATACGAGGAAATAAAAAATGAAAGATATTATAACAGTCATGAAATTTACGATAAAAGATATGGTGAAAAGAAAATCTTTTATTATTTCAACTTTAATTATTTTAGCATTAATCGTAATTGGTTTTAATGTGCCTAATATTGTAAAATCAATTAAAGGAGAAGACACCGAAGACAAACTTTTAATAGTAGATCGTGAAAATATTTTTGAAGGCAATTTAGAACAATTAAAAAATGTAGATTTAGAATACGAAATTGAAATAGGACAAAATACTTATGAAGAAATCAAGAACAAGATAGAAGCAGAAGAAATCGGTTCAGCAATTATCATAGAAAAGCAAGAAAATGATGTAAAGATTCGATATATTGTAGAAAATACAACTATGATGGAAAAAGTACCAGAAGAAATTGTAAATAGTATCAATGTACTTTATTCTAATATTCAAATTAGCAAATTAGGATTAACACCAGAACAATTGCAATCCATCACACCTAATTTTGAATTTAGCTTAGAACAAACAGAGGAAGAAGAAGCAAAAGGAAATGTGCTTGTTATGATGCTAATGTCAATCGTGTTATTTTATGCGATTTACTTCTGTGCTTATCAAGTTTCTAGTTCCATTACAACAGAAAAGACATCTAAAATCATGGAAACATTAGTTACATCAACAACCCCAAGAACAATTGTATTAGGAAAAACGATAGGGATTGGAGTGGTTGGCTTATTGCAAATGATTGTCATTGTAGCAACAGCTTTGATCAGTGCTAAATCATTCTTAGATCCAGAATTGTTGAATATGGCATTAGATATGTCTAATATGACAGCATATTTGGGAGTTATAACCATCCTTTATTTTATATTGGGATATTTTACCTATGCTTTATTATATGCCTTAACAGGTTCAACTGTAAGCAAACCAGAAGATATACAATCAGCTAATGGCCCAGTTGCTATCTTAGCTGTCGTAGGATTTTATTTATCTTATTTTACGATGATGAATCCAACGAGTAGCTTGAATGTATTTGCTTCTCTATTTCCTATTTCGTCACCTTTCTGTATGCCTTTTCGCATTATGATGGGATTGGCAAGTACGACAGATGTGATTGTTTCGATTGCTATTTTGCTAGTTACCATATTAGTGATTGCTCAAATTGCAATTAAGATTTATTCCAGTGCGATTTTGAATTATGGAATTAAGATGAGTTTGAAAGATATCGTAAATATTTATAAGGAGAAAGAGAAGTAGTTTTGCCACGTATGTGCCCTTGCCTTTTAAATAAAATTTTCCTTGCCAAAATTTAATTCTTTTCTAATCAGATTTAAGCTTTAAGAAAGGAATAAAACTAAGAATGAAAGCAGTTATTTAATGTAATAACTGTTTTTTTGATATCGTTTTATTAAATTTTAGGATTAGAGTGTATTAGAAGTAAATGGTAATAAATTTTTGCACAAAATAAAAACAAATGTTTGACAAAACATTTAAAATGTTATATAATGACAAAAACAAAATAAGGAAGTGGTTTTATGAAAGAAAATAAGTTAGCATTGTTTGAGGAAAAAGAAATTAGAAGGACATGGTACAATGAAGATTGGTATTTTTCAGTGGAAGATGTGGTTCAAATTCTAACAGATTCTGTAGATGTTAAACAATATATAAAAAAGCTAAAAGCTAGAGATGAACAGTTAAATAACAACTGGGGTACAATTTGTACCCTAGTTGAAATGGTAGCTAAAGATGGAAAAAGAAGAAAAATAAGAACAGCAGATACAAAAGGAATTTTAAGAATTATACAATCAATTCCTTCTCCAAAAGCAGAACCTTTTAAATTGTGGTTAGCACAAGTTGGAAGTGAAAGATTAGACGAGATTGTAAATCCAGAACTTGCTATAAATAGAGCAAAAGAAACCTATATAAGAAAAGGATATGAAGATGCATGGATCGCACAAAGATTAAAAACAATAGATAATAGAAAAGAACTAACTAATACATGGAAAGAAAAAGGAGCAAAAAATAGAGATTATGCAATATTAACAGATGAGATATATAAAAGTACATTTGATATGAACACAACACAATATAAAGAATTAAAGGGAATTAATCAAACAAAAAGAAATTTAAGAGATAGTATGGGAAAACTAGAGCTTGCCATAACAAATTTAGCAGAAGTAACAGCAAATGAGATACACCATACCAACAATAGTTTTGGATTGGAAGAATTAAAAGAGGATGTACAAGAAGCGGGAAAGATAACAGGAAAAGCCAGAAAAGAAATTGAAGAAACAATTGGCAGAAAAGTGGCAGACAAAAGTAATTATAGGAATTTAACGAATAATAGTACAAGAAAATTAGGATAAAATATGTTGATAAATTGTAATATTTAAGGTAAAATAGAAACCATAAAAAGAATAGAAGGGGGAACTATATTTAACATGAAAATTTATTTAATAAGACACAGTGAGTCAATGGATGACATAGAAAATTGCTATGGAGGAATTGCTGATTTTGATTTAACAGAAGATGGAAAAAATAAAGTTAAAGAAAATAGGAAATACTTAGAAAATTGTGGAATACAAAAAATATATACAAGTCCCTATAAAAGAGCCTATCAAACAGCACAGACACTCCGGTGAAAACATAAAAGTAGAGTTGAAAGTGATAGACGATATAAGAGAACTAAATTCTTATGGTATTTTGTCAGGTGTAAACAAAGACCTTGCTAAAAATATATTTTCCTATGTATTTCAAAAAGAAGAATATAAAAATACAGGCTATTACTTTGGTAAGACATTTTTAGGAGGAGAAGATATCAAAGAATTTGACAATAGAGTAAAAGGAGCGATTCATTCTATCATAAAAGAAAGTGAAGGATTAAATACAATTGCCATAGTAACACATGGAAATGTGCATAAAAGTATCTTTAAGAACATATTAAACGTCAATAGAAAGATAGAAAAAATTGATGATGTATCAATTACAACGTTAGATTACAATAGTGACAAATTTAGTATAATAGAAATGAAGGGAATAAAATTAGGAGAAGTTATAGATTAAATATTGATATTACAGAAATTCAGTATGACATAGAGAATCATATTTTCAATGTTATTAAAATCGCAAGTAAGAAATAAGTGTTAAAATTAAAAAATACAAAGCTAGAGTCGATGAAGAAAAGGAGGAAAAAAATCAACCATGAAAAAAGTCAAATTTGACATACAAGGAATGACGTGTAGTAGTTGTTCATCACATGTAGAAAAAGCAGTCAGCAAGCTAGAAGGCATACAAAATGTCAATGTCAACCTATTATCCAACAATATGATTGTCAATTATGATGAGACCATATTAGACAATGAAAAAATCATACAAGCAGTCATAAATGCTGGCTATGGTGCAACCTGTGAACAACCAAAAGAAACTAAGAAAAAAGAAAAAAAGCAAGATGTTCAAACAGAAAATATTAAATCCATGAAAAAAAGACTAATCATTTCTATCTGTTTTTTAATACCACTTATGTATATTGCCATGTATCACATGTTTCAAGAATGGTTTGGCTTGCCAGTGCCACAAATGATAACCAATGCATTTCATGGAACGGAAAATGCCATCAATTTTGGGCTAACACAATTTTTATTACTACTTCCTATTTTATATGTCAACAGAAATTATTTTATCGTTGGATTCAAAAGACTGTTCAAAGGAATGCCTAATATGGACTCTTTAATTGCGATTGGTAGTGGAGCAGCAACCATTTATGGGATTTTTGCTATCTATAGGATGGGGTATGGTTTGGGACATAATCAAATGGAACTAGTCGAAAGATATACAATGGACATTTATTTTGAATCAGCAGGAACTATTCTTACCTTAATAACCTTAGGGAAATATCTAGAAACAAAATCAAAAGGCAAAACAAGTGATGCCATTTGTAAATTAATGGATTTAGCACCGAAAACAGCAACTGTTATCAGAGAAGAAAAAGAGGTGGAAATAGATTTAAAAGAAATTGTAGTAGGAGACATCATAGTAATTCGACCAGGAGGAAGCATTCCAGTAGATGGTGTTGTGATAGAGGGAACTTCATCAGTAGATCAATCTAGCATAACAGGAGAAAGTATACCAGTACAAAAAGCAGAAGGCGACAATGTCGTTTCTGGAACGATCAATAAAAGTGGATTCTTAAAAATGAAAGCTACGAAAGTAGGAGATAATACAACACTTTCACAAATTATAAAATTAGTAGAAGAAGCTAGTAATTCCAAAGCACCGATAGCAAAAATGGCAGATAAAGTAAGTTCTATCTTTGTACCAACCGTTATCACAATTGCTATTTTTACTGTGGTGATTTGGTTAATGGTTGGTCAAAGTTTTACATTTGCTTTAACAATGGGAATCGCCGTTTTTGTGATATCTTGTCCATGTGCGTTAGGTTTAGCAACACCAGTGGCTATTATGGTAGGAACAGGAAAAGGAGCAGAAAATGGTATTTTGATAAAGTCAGCTGAGAGTTTAGAATTATTACATTTAGTAGACACAGTCGTATTGGATAAAACAGGAACGATTACAGAAGGAAAGCCAAAAGTTACTAATATTATAACTACAATAAAAGAACAAGAATTATTACAAATAGCAGGAAGTTTAGAGAAAAACTCAGAACATCCCTTAGCAGAAGCAATCTTACAAAGAGCAAAAGAGCAACAAATCGAATTATCAGAAGTAAAAGAATTTGTGGCTGTCTCTGGTAGAGGGGTAAAGGGTCAGATAGAAGGCAACAACTATTTCGGTGGAAATTTAGCATTTATGAAAGAAAACAACATAAATATAAATAAAGTAACTTCACAAAGTGATGAATTATTAAAACAAGGAAAAACCGTTTTGTATTTTGCCAATCAAAATGAGGTAATTGGTATGATAGCAGTAGCAGATACGATTAAACCGACTAGTTATCAAGCCATTCAAGAACTAAAAGAGAAAAAATTAGAGGTTGTTATGCTAACAGGAGATAACAAAATTGTAGCAGAAACAATCGGTAAGGAACTTGGAATTAGTCAAGTAATTTCAGAAGTGCTACCACAAGACAAAGAAAAAGAGGTAGCTAAGCTAGAAAAACAAGGTAAGAAAGTAGCTTTTATAGGAGATGGAATTAATGATAGTCCAGCATTGGTGAAAGCAGATGTTGGGATAGCAATTGGTTCAGGAACAGATATAGCGATTGAATCAGCTGATATCGTTTTAATGAAAGATAATTTACTAGATAGTGTGACAGCTATTGCTTTGAGTAGAGCAGTTATTAGAAATATAAAAATGAATTTGTTTTGGGCATTTTTCTATAACATAATAGGAATACCAATTGCTTGTGGTATCTTCTATCCAATTTTTGGATGGAAATTAAATCCAATGATAGGAGCAGCAGCTATGAGTTTAAGTTCGGTTTGTGTTGTTACAAATGCTTTAAGACTAAGAAAGTTTAAATTAAATCATAAAAATGATAAAAATGATGAAAAGGAGGAACATCTTATGAAGGAAATGGTAAAAATAGTTTACATTGAAGGGATGCAATGTAATCATTGCAAAATGACAGTAGAAAAGACGTTAGGTGAATTAGAGGGCGTTACTAAGGTAGAAGTGAGTTTGGAGGATAAAAAAGCTGTGATAGAAACACAAAAAGAAATAGAAGATAGTAAAATCAAAGAGGCAATAGTAAATGCAGGATTTGAAGTGACTGGAATTGAGTAGTTTTTGAAACATGATTTTGGGGATGCCCTTAGCCTGAGCGAGCATTAAGCGAGCTTACAGATAAGTAATACCTTTAGGTACGGAGGAAAAAATCAGGATATTAGAAGGAAGTTCAATAGCTATCTGTAAAACAAGCTATAAGCTACTAATAGTTATATAAAGAAAGACCCCAGACATTTTTTTAATTGTCTGGGGTAAGAATTTTAATGAAAAATTCTTGGAAAAAGCCGATGAAGGAATTTAGAAAATCTAGATTTTTCCTTCTCTTTTTTCTCGTTTTCAAGCCATACAGTTAATCCAGCAATGGCAACTACTAATTCTCTGTCGGTTGGTTTGGCAGTAGTAAAAAACTGCAAAAAATTAAGAAAACCACATCTTAATAAAATCATAATTATTACATTAACAGATAGTGATCCTATAAACCTATAGGATAAATCAGGAATAAAACTACAAGCAAACATTAAGCTAAAAGACATAACTATTTGAGTTGTTTGATTGGTTCCACAAGAATAACGGAAACGAGAATATTGGTATATTTCTTCAAGTGATGGTACTCTTTTGAGTTTTTTATAAGCATTAAGTACCATATGTTCAGCTGAATGAAACTTATACCAAATTTTTTCTTCTCTTCTTTTTCCAGTATGACGTACTATAAATGAACCTAAAACCAGCAAGGAATATCCCATTAGAAAAGTCCGTATACCATAAATAGGATTTTTGGACATTACCCAAAGCACCAATACATAAAGAATAATTAAAGCAGGAACAATTGTAAACATGTCTTTCATTTCAGTAATTTTCTCATGTTTGTCTTTGTGACTTTTAGATTTTTTTCTTGTAGTCCACTCTGTTGTAATATTATCTTGTTCATCAATGAAAGCTATTGCAACATAGTTTTTATGGCGTTTTGAATAAAACAAAATGCCATTGTTCATAGCTTCTGCATGACTTATTTTTAAATTTTTCCGCATAATGCTTCCTCCTTCAAAGTTTGATAAGTCAATTATACCACATTTTACATAATATTGCAAAAATTATAAACTATACAGTGTTAGAAAAAACGACATAATCAACTAGATAATGTCGTTTAATTAAAATAGATAATAGAATCATTTACAAATATTTCTTCAAAGTTTCCACACTATCTTCTTGCATAACTACAAAATCGTTCAAAATATTTTTTACATCTGGAGCAGCATCAGCATTTTCATTGATTAATCGTCTACCTTCAATAATTCCCATATTAGTACCTTGCATTAACAATTCTGACAACTTAGAAGTAGTACTATCTGTCATAGTTTTCATTTGAATCCCATACCAAGTCATCATCTTATTCATAGCATTTGTCTCATGAGGTTCTTTGGTGCTATAGTCAGAATATAAATCATTTACTCTTTGAGAAATTTTTTTATATTTACTATATTCTGTATCTAAAACTTCTTTAAAATCGTTATCAGAAACCTTTTCAGATACATAAGAAATAGCATCCATTCCCATAGTAGCTCCTTTGTTGACTTCGTCTAAAATGTTTAAATTTTGATTTTCCATAATATAACTCCCATCCTTGGTAAAAAATTACCATTTTTTATTTACCTTATTAGTATGTACCCAAAATAGAAAATTATGTGCAATGAACATGATTTTGGTGCCCTTATCTGTAAGCTCGCTTAATGCTCGCTCAGGCTAAGGGCATCTCCAAAATCATCCCCAAATCATTTTAATTACAACTAGTTGAGAAAAATTCAATTTTGTGATAAAATACCCCAAAATCGATATGAGAAAAACTAAGAAATAAGGGGAAACAATCAATGTTAGATCAATTTTCAAGAACAGAATTATTAATAGGAAAAGAAGGAGTCGAAAAACTACAAAAAGCAAAAATAGCCATATTTGGCATAGGAGGAGTCGGTTCTTTTGTTGTAGAAGCATTAGCAAGAGCAGGAATAGGCAAATTCCTATTAGTAGATAAAGATACGGTAGATGTAACCAATTTGAACAGACAAGTCATAGCTACCGCAAAAACGATAGGAAGGTCAAAAGTAGAAGTAGCAAAAGAAAGAATTCTAGAAATTAATCCAAAGGCAGAGATAGAAATACATCAGGAATTTTTTATGCCAAATAGCCAAGAGATTTTAGATGATACGATTAATTATATCGTAGATGCAGTGGATACAGTAACTGCTAAAATCGAATTAGTCATCAGAGCAAATCGACACAACATATCGATTATATCTTGTATGGGAACAGGGAATAAATTAGATGCAACGAAATTTGAAGTAGCAGATATCTATCAAACAAGTATCTGTCCTTTGGCAAAAGTGATGAGAAAAGAATTAAGAGCAAGAGGAATCAAAAAATTAAAAGTAGTGTATTCAAAAGAAGAACCAATCAAGTTAAAAAGGACAGAAAATCAACGTATTCCAGGAAGTATATCATTTGTTCCATCAGTGGCAGGACTAATCATAGCAGGAGAAGTCATAAAAGATATTATTAATCTATAGTCTACGAGTTTATTCTATTTTTTATGGCATATATTAAAATTTTATTAAGTTTGCAAAGCTTGTATTGATAATTGATTTTCTTTATGGTAGCATATGAATAGATATAAAAATAGAAGAAAGAAAGGGACTTTATGAGTAGAAAAAATAAAGTAAAAATATTTAAAATTATTTTAACAATAGCAGTATTAGCAATATTTGTAGGATTAATTATATATTTATTTCCAGTCATGAAGAATTTGTCTACCTTAGAAGGGCAAGTAGCATTTAAAGAAAAAGTAGAAGCTTCAGGAATATGGGGATTAATATCACTGTTTGGACTTCAAGTAGCACAAATATTTTTAATCATAGTACCAGGAGAGCCAATCGAAATCTTAGCAGGTATGTGCTATGGTGGCATATGGGGAACTGTATTTATTATGGTATCAGCCTGTATCATATCAACTGTGATATTCTTATTGGTTAGAAAATTTGGAAAGAAGTTTGTATGTGATTTTTGTGACGCAGAAAAAATAGCAAAAATAGAAAACAATAAATTATTTCAAAATCCAAAGAAAATCGAAATGATATTCCTAATATTATTTTTAATACCTGGGACACCAAAGGATTTTTTAGTTTATATGGCAGGGCTACTTCCCATAAAACCAATCAGATTTATTCTAATATCAACATTTGCAAGATTTCCATCTGTTATTACTTCAACTTTGGCAGGAGAAAATTTTGTAGTAGGAGATTGGAAAAAAGGTGTTATTTTATATATAGCAATATTGGTAGTAATCGCAATTATTATCTTTATTTTTAATAAATTTGATAAAGATAAAATTGCCAAAAGAGCAATCAAGAGTATAAAGTGATAAAATGTAGGAGATTAAGGTTGAAAATAATTACAATTTTGGTTGTGTCAATTTGTGCCTTGAGAAAGGAATAGGATTAAAGGTGAAAGAAATATATATTGTATTAACACATACAGGAACATTATTATCACAAATCATAAAAAAATATACAAAAGATGAATTTTCTCATGTTTCCATTGCATTAGATGTAGAATTAAGAGAAATGTATAGTTTTGGAAGATTACATCCCTATAATCCTTTTTGGGGTGGATTTGTACATGAATCTATAGACAAGGGGACCTTTAAAAGATTTTATCAAACAAAATCAAAAGTTTATTCCCTAAAAATAACAGATGAACAATATGAAAATATTAAAAATAAAATTAAACATTTTGAGGCAGAAAAAGATAACTTGGTGTTAGAATAGATATATGGACACATTTAATGAGAGGGTGTATAATGA
>CANOYI010000075.1 GCA_947571515.1 uncultured Clostridium sp.
GAACTTCTTACGCATAAGTTATCTGTAATTCGCTTTGCTTCATACAGCTAACAAATCTTTCCAAAAAATAATCTAAGAATTTCTAATTTTATTTTGGGCACATTCATTATTTATTCTAAATATAGGAATTCGTATTTGAACGTGAAAGAGGCTCATTTTATACAAATACATTTTCTGCGAAAGCTTAGCTTATCCAAAATCTGTAATGCTTTTTAATAGCAAATGCCCAACTAGCGGAGAAATTTGTAAAAAAGTCCAAACTAAAAAAACAAACTTATCATTTACAGATAAATTTGCTTTTCCGCTCAAAATTATGGCATTGTATTTTGATAATCTTCCTCAGAAGAATCACTATCCTTTTTTTCTTCTTTTTCTTCTAATGGTACGACATAAGTTGCTGTCCTTTCTAACTCTTCATAAAGAATATCATCCTCTATTGAATATGACTTTTTTTTCTTATTTTTTTGTTTTCTTAATGCTTTAAAATCTATTATATTTCTATTATTTTTATCGTCTACATCATTGATTTCTTGCACTTCTTCGTTATTGGTTTTGATTTTATTCGATAATTCCAAATAACTATCTTTTAGATTTGTAAGGATATCATTGATTTCTACGATTTGATCGGCATAATCTACTTTCATAATTTCTTGTTCTAACATTTTTTGTATATCTTGTGTATAATTTATATTAGAAACCTCTTGTTTAATAATACTTTCTACCTGTTCTTTTGTTAATTTTTCTTGTTCCATATCTTTTAAATTTAAAATTTCTCTTCTGATAATCTTTCTTACTTGTCCTTTTGTTAGCTTTTCTTGTTCACTTTCTTGTAAACTTGAAATTTCTCTTTTTATAATCTCTTTCATTTCTTCTTTTGTCAATTTTTCTGATAGCGCATTTACCGTTTTTGCTAAATACTGATTTTGTTTCTTAATCATTTTTTTCATTTCTTCTTGATGCTTATCTTTTTCTATTGATGGAATATCTTCCTCTTCTACTTTGTTACTTACTTCTTTTTCTTCTGGCAAAATATTAAATCCTGTTTTTTCTAATTTGATAATAGCTCGTTTTATTACTTTATCAACAGAAACAATTTCTTTTTGTTGAACTTTCTCTATTTCCCTTTGGGTACTATTACCATAATGATAACTTTCACTATATGTTTTCTGTTTTACTTTCTTTTTATTTAAAATCGCACCAATGATTTCTCCGCCAACACCTTCAATTGATTTTTTCACTTCGTTTAAATCATTAATCTTCGTTTTTTCGGCATTTGCTACTAAAATAGTAGAATCTATAATCGTTGATAGTACAATACTATCTGTTACTAATTTACAAGGTGGTGCATCTACAACAATAACATCATAAACATTTTTTAAAAGAGTGATTAATTCTTTCATATTGTTTGAGCCTAATAATTCAGATGGATTTGGTGGTACTGTTCCATTGGTTAAGATATGTAAATTTTGTATTTGTGTTTCTTTGATATACTTTCTTCCTAATATAATATCTTTTTTTACATTTCCTGTCATATTATGCAAATAGTTTGAAAGACCTTTTGTGTTACTTACCTTAAATATTTTATCAGCTCTTCCTTTTCTCATATCAGCATCAATTAATAAAACCTTTTTATTGACTTTAGCAAAAGAAGCTGCAATATTAGCAGATACCCAACTTTTTCCTTCTTGTGGAGTACAACTTGTGATTAATATCGTTTTAGCATTTTTGGCTGCATTCATATATAAAATATTGGTTCTTATGGTATTGATACATTCTGTAATATAAGATTTGGCATCCTCTCTATCTATAACTTCTTGTTTCTTATTATTATGAACTGGTATACTTCCTAGATTTTTAACATCAATATAATCTTCTATATCCTCTTCTTGTTTAAGCGTATTATCAAATATATAAATAATCATTATACAAGCAAATGAAGCCATTGACCCCATCACTAAAAATAAAATGATATCTTTGATGTGATTTACATTATATGGTTGTTCAGGTAATTCAGCTTCATCTACTATTCCAATATTATTTAAATTATAAATCTCTTTTATTTCATTTAGAAAAATATTTGATAATTCTTTGGTTATTTCCATTGCTTTTTGCGGATCTATATTAGATACTGAGATTTCTATAATATAGGTATTTTCTAAAATGTTTACTTCCATACTACTTAATAATTGTTTTTCACTCATATCTAATCCTAAATTATCAATTGTTTGTCTTAATACTTTTGGATTTTTTGCTATGTTACTATAAGTATTGATTAACTCTGAATTAACCATCAATTCCAAATTAGTAACTGTTTTATCCTCAGAAATTGTATTGGGAATTAACAATAAAGTAGATGTCGATTTATATTTTGGAACAACATAATGATAGGAATATACGCTTCCTAATACAATAAAAACAATTAAAATAAGTGCAATTAATATTTTTTTACTTCTTAAAATATCTAGTATTCTTTTCATTTCTATGCTTTCGTTTCTCTTCATATTTTTTTCCATATTTATCACCTATTATATATTATACCGCATTTTGGAAATTATTTCAACCTTTTATGTAAAATTTGTTGAATTTATGTATACTGTTGTTACTAGTCAGCCTTAAATTAAATTTTATAATAAAAAGCTTAATATATAAAGATTTTGAAGAAAAGACCCAATGGTAGACCCGTGATATGTTTTTTCAAAAAATATTTATATATTAAGCTTTTTGTGTATTTTATCTAATTAGGGCTGATTAGTAACATACTATTTTATCACTTCATCCATTACCTTAGCTAAATATTTCATACTAGTTAAGCATTGTTCCATTGTATTACCAGTCGCTCCCACTTCAATAATATTGGCATATTTTGCTGTATGCTGATTGTATCTTGACTTGGTTAGCATGATTGGTTTAAACAAACCTGGGTACATCTCTTCTGCTTTTTCTTGTACTTTAATAGCGAATTTTAGATTTTGATTCCAATTAGGATGCCATAGTCCCCCATTATCGGTTCCGAATCACAAACATAATTTGTGCTGCTACATCATTTTCACCAATTTTTACAATAGGAGCATAATCACTCCTGCTACCTACTGCATCTCTATGTACATCCATTACCATATCAGATGGTGTTGTTTTTAATATATTTTCTACCGTTGCCAAAGAACGTGTATAGGATCCATTATAAGCTGGATAATCATGATACGATGTGTTATGCATAACATTATAATGATATTGCCTTAGTTGATTCTCTAATTCGGTTCCCACTCTTGTTACCGTATAATTCAAATCAGTCGTTCGGAAAGTTCCTGTTGGTGTATAAGGATAACTATCACTTGATGTATAACTTTCACAACTATGTGTATGGAATAATACGACATTTTTATTTTCAATCGTAATATCTGGTTTTAGCATATCTTCTGTTAAAGTATAATCTGTTTCGTTTTTTATTTTTACTTTTCCATATTCTGTATTATAACTTTCCTTGATAGGGTTATTGGTAATTACTTGGGTCATCATTCCTGTTTGTGCTACTTCTACTTTCTGTGTATCTTCATTTTTTCTATTATCATTTTCAATTTGTTCTGTCGTATTTTCTTGTTCTTCTTTTGTTTTTTCTTCAATGGTTTCCATTCCTTGTATAGAACTAATTTGAGTTTTTAGAATTTCTTGCAATAAATCTTCTTCCTTGATTCCCTCTTCTTCATTTGCTATTTTTTGGTATTCTTCATCAATACTAGACATACTTGTTACAGTTTGTCCCAAACATTCTACCATGCTATTTTCTGACAATACTTTTCCTACTACTTTTTCTTTATTAGTAGTTTGTGGTAAATATTTGCTTGCTAGTATTACGATAACAATAGTTGCTATCATGCCAAAAAAATATTTCTTGATATCTTTCATTTTTAGTACAGTCACATTAAACATATTTGTCTCCTTGTCCCAATCTAAAATCTCACATATATATCATATTCTGATGGTACAAGATTTATGACGAACCTTAGCAAATAAAAAAAACAAAATCCAATTTCTGCTATATTTATCTTCTACAGAAAGTTATCATACCATGATAACTTTCGTAGAATATAAAAAAATAAAAGTATAAAAATTATAAAAGGTTCGGTCAAGCTAATTAAATTACTTTCCATTCACCTTTTTTAATTTTTATACTTTTATTATTTTTTTGCAAAGTTTATTACATAGACTTATATTGTTACAATTCACAGCTAACTGAATTTAACTGATGGAAAAGCTACTTATAAAAAATGTGAAAATCAAGCGAATGTAGAGTAATCAAACTAGAAATTCTTAATTCATTTTTTGGAAAGTGTTCAAGCTTGTCTTGGAAAGGTGCCAAAAAATGGATTTAGAATTTCTGTGATGATTATCTCGCCCTGAGCTTATTTGAACATTTTTTATAAGTAACTTTTTCAGTGATTAATTTTAGACAAGTGTGAATAGTAACACTATATTCTGTCTTATTAAACGTGGGCTGAACGCTACTTATCAAATTTTATAAAATATAAATCAGCCCACTATTGTTCTATTTAATTTAATTTTTCTTCTATTAAATCTGCTAATTCTTGTGCTTTTTTTGTTATATACTTTTGGTCTTCTCCTTCTATCATAACTCTTACTAAAGGTTCTGTTCCAGATGGTCTGATTAAAACTCTACCATTTCCAGCAAATTCTCTCTCCAACTGTTGAATTGCTTCTTTGATACTGCCATCTTTTTCATAATCATATTTTTTATTACTATTTACCTTTGCATTAATTAATACTTGTGGATATAGTTTCACTATATCACCTAATTCAGATGCTTTTTTATTCGTTTCTAAAATAGCTTTTATTAGCATTAAAGAAGTCAATATTCCATCTCCTGTTGGATTATAATCTAGTAAGATAATATGCCCTGATTGTTCTCCTCCTAAATTATAGCCTTCTTCTAACATTTTCTCTAAAACATAACGGTCCCCTACACTGGTTTGTAATAATGTTAAAGCATTATTTTTAGCATATTTGTTAAGACCTAAATTACTCATAACAGTAGAAACGATCGTATCTTTGTTGAGTTGTCCTTTTTCTTTCAAACTACCAGAAATAATTGCTAATAATTTATCTCCATCTATCTCATTTCCTTTTTCATCAATAGCTAAACATCTATCCCCATCGCCATCATAGGCAATACCTAAGCTTAATTTGTTATCTAATACAAATTTCTTAAGTCCTTCTAAATGGGTAGAACCACAATTTTGATTGATGTTAATACCATCTGGATGATTGTTAATGATTTCATATTTTATGCCTAATGTTTTAAAAACCTTTTCTGCTACTACTGATGTAGCTCCATTTGCAGTATCAATTCCGACAATAAAGTCTTCTTTTCTATTGTTTTCTATTACATCTTCAAAATGTTTTCTGAAAAAATAAACATATTCTTCTATTAAATCTAAAGCATATTCAGAAACACCAATTTTATCATTTGCAGCTGTTAGTTCATCTAATTTTCCTCCTGAGTCCATGACTTCTTCAATTTCTTCTTCTAATGTATCTGAAATCTTCATTCCTTTATTACTAAAATATTTAATACCATTAAATTCATATGTATTGTGCGATGCAGAGATGACAACACTAGCATCTGCATTTAATTTTCTTGTTAAGTAAGCACAAGCTGGTGTTGGTAATACTCCTAATAATTTAACATTAGCTCCATAACTTAAAAAACCTGCTACCATAGCACTTTCAATTAATGTTCCTGAGATACGAGTATCTCTTCCTATTAAAATGGTTGGTGTATGGTCTGTATGTTTCGATAGTACATACGCTCCTGCTTTTGCTACTTTATATACTAATTCTGGTGTTAATTCTGTATTCGCAATTCTTCTAATTCCATCTGTCCCAAAATATCTTCTCATGATTTTACTCCTTTCATAGGCAAAATTTAAGGTATAGCCTATCAGACTTTACCTTATTTTCTCTTCCATTTCATCATCATTTTTTCTTTTAGTGTTAATTCTATCTTATTCGGTTCTTCCATATCTATTCTCTTATTTTTTAATACTAATTTAGGATTTGTGGTAGTTAACTTTTCTAATTTTTCTTTTCCAACAATTTGCGTTAGTTTTTCTAATATTTGTGGAATTTTAGGGTATATTGTATTTGCTCTATGTACATCACTTCCTAAAAAATGGACCATATTATTTTCTAAAAATTTTTTTACAATAACTTGTGCTTTGGGACCATAATATCCTAGGATACTAGCATAATTAGCTTGCATTAGGACACCTTTTTCAATTAAATCATAGATTAGTTCTGGATCCTGTTGTACAAATGTGTATCTTTCTGGATGTGCCAAGATTGGAACTAATTTAGCTTGCATCATTTCATATACGACATGATACAAATTTAAAGGCTCTATATTCAATGGCATTTCAAAAAGTGTATAGCTTGTGTCATTGATAGTAGAGGCTTTTCCTTCTTCTAATAATGAAATTATATTGTCAGATAAATAAATTTCACTTCCTAAATATAATTTAATAGCAAAATTTTCTTCTTGTAATTTCTGATAAATAGCATTAATCCATATTTCACGTCCCGATACATCTGTCTCGTAATAACCTTCCATATAATGAGAAGTTGCAATAATTGCTTCAAACCCAGCTTGCTTTGCTTCTTGTATTAAATGAATCGTTTCTTCAACACTTCTTGCTCCATCATCTATGTTAGGCAATATATGTGTATGAAAATCAATCATTCTTTTCACCCTTTTTATACTTTTCTACATCTATATATTGATTCATTTGTTTTAAAATATCTTCTGTTTTTTTAGCTGCTGCTTGCTTTTTATCTACTGTTGTTTTTGGAATTTCAGTTTTGATCGGTAATTGCACCTTATTCTGATTGACCAGAATCATTCCATAATTATCTTGTCTATTCGTCTCATTTCCATAATAATAATATTTTTCTTCATATTTCTTTCCAGATATTGGCATCTTGTTGATAACTACTCCTGTTATTCTTCCTCCTACATTCTCTATATTTTTAATAACTCTTTCTAGGGCATCTTTTTTCGTTATTTTATGAGCTGACACAATAACAGTAGAATCTACCATTCTAGATAATACAACTGCATCCGTTACTAATTCACAAGGTGTTCCATCTATGATAACGATATCTGATACTTTTTTTAATTTTTCTAATAATTTTATCATTTTAGAAGAAACTAATAATTCTGAAGGATTGGGTGGAATACTTCCTGCTGGCATCAAATACAAATTTTTCACCTCTGTTTTTTGAAGACATGTTATAATTCCTTTCGTTTTATTTTTATTTTCTTCTATTCCAACTTGTGATAAATAATTTGATAAACCTGGTTTTGGTAGCGTGTTAAATATGGCATATTGTCTACCTTTTCTCATATCTGCATCAATTAATACTACTTTTTTTCCCGCTTGTGCAAAAGTAACAGCCAAATTGGAAGCAATCCAACTCTTTCCCTCTCCTGGAAGAGTAGAGGTCACTAGTAAAGTTTTTATTTTTCTATCATTATTGATAAATTGTATATTGGTTCTTAATGTCCTAAAAACCTCTGAGATAGGAGATTTTGGATCTTTATGTGCTACTACCTCTTTTTTCATGTTCTTTTACTTCCTTTCGTTTCCTAAATGTTTTATCATTGGTATAGATGCTAAAACTGGTATGTTATAGGCTGTTTCAACATCTTCTGCTGTTTTTATTGTAGTATCTAACATATTAGCTACAATTACATAAATAATTGCTATTACTACTCCAACTGATGCAAACATGATAATATCTTTTACATGATTGATGTTAGATGGCTCTGTTGATACTTCTGCTTTGTCTACTATTTGCACATTGTTTATATTATAAATTTCTTTTACTTTTTGTGTAAAGACTTCTGCTGTCTCATTGGCAATTTTAGCTGCATTATTTGGATTTTCATTTTCTACTGTTATTTCAATTAATTCTGTATCTTCTACAGCACTAACCTTTATATCTCTCTTTAAATTTTCTTCGTTGATTTCTGCTATTTCCACATTTGAAATTACTTCTCTTAGTACATTTTTACTTTTTACTAATTCACTATAAGTAGATACTAATTTTGAGTTTAATGACACGTCAGATGCTGTTATCATCGTATTCGTATTTGTTGTATCATTTGCTGAAGATACTAATACTAGGGTTGTCGATGAACTATACATTGGTGTTATAAACTGTACGGTATAGATCACTCCAATTGTAATAAATATTAAGATAATTAATACGATTTGAAGTTTCTTACTCCAAAACATATTAAATAGTTCTTTTAAGTCTATTTCTTCCATATATCTATTGTTTCCCTTTCTATTATTTTTCATTCGTTTATTTTTCTCTTTATAGTATACCCTTAATTAAAACTTTTTGCAACATTTTGACGATTTATTTTTATTTTTATTTTTTTATGTATTTCAAATAACGTCAAAAGCAGTAAAATTCCTAATAATACGCCACTTGAATCAATCATAACATCTGTAATTTGACAACTCCTACCTGGCACAAATTTCTGATGTATTTCATCTGTAGTAGCATATAAAATACCGATTAAAAGGCTAATTCCTATTCTTTTATTTTCTTTTAAATCATAAGTACTAACAAAAGACATGAGCAAAAAGCCCACTAATGCATAAATCGAAAAATGTGCTATTTTTCGAATAATCCCTTCTATTCTTTTTCGTGTTTCTTCTGTCTTTTTGATTGGTAATTGTTCGATTACGAACTTTGCAATTTTACCACTTAAATTTCCTGATTCTTCTCCATTTTGACTAGAGAACCCAAATATCATATAAAAAGTTCCTAGCAATAAAATCATAATTATTGTTCTTATTATATTTATTTTCATTTTACTCCTTTTTTATGCAATTTATCTATGTTTTTTAAATTATTTAATTTGCAATTTTATTTTTCCATTCTAAATCTGCAATTTGGTATTCGATTTTTTTGTGCTCTACCTCGTGTTTTTCAATATATTGGTCTAGTCTGTTACATAGATTGTTGCTCATTTGTCTTATTTCTTGTTTTAATTCATCTCTGATTTCTTCTTGTCGTTTGAGCATCGTTGTCATGTTAACATCTTTTACAATGTGCATTTCTCCTTCTAGATTGTGAACTGCGTCTTTTACATCATTCATTTCGCCTTCTAAATTGTGCATTGAATTTTCTAAGTTAATTGTTCTACTTTCTAAGTTGCTTACTATAGTTTTTACGTCACTCATTTCACTTTCTAGATTGTGAACTGTGTCTTTTACATCGTTCATTTCTCCTTCTAGATTGTGAACTGTATCTTTTACATCGTTCATTTCACCTTCTAGATTGTGAACTGCGTCTTTTACATCATTCATTTCGCCTTCTAAATTGT
>CANOYI010000076.1 GCA_947571515.1 uncultured Clostridium sp.
AATTTCATATTTTGAACTAATATTTTTTTCTTTCATTAAATTTATACAAGGAAGAAGAAAAGGGAATATAATGCTTTAGCAGTATGCCAAGATTATAATGATATTGTTAGGAATGGAAGATGAAATAAATAGAAGTATTAAAGAAGAACTTACAAAAGACTAAAAAAAAACAATGAAGAACAATAATAAGAATAGTGAACATAAAACAATATAAATTTAGACACTATCATACAACCAAAATTAGTAAAATACAAATTTAATTTGTAAAAAGACTACACAAATAAAAAATAATGTGATACAATAAAAAACGAAAATTATAAAAAGCACATGGAAATGTATGAAACGAATGTTTATCAAAAACAAAAAAAGAACTTGACATAATGCTTTTTGGAGCAATTTTGGTGCAATCGTTTCAACACAGAACTACCAAAACCCACTAAAATCAACAAAGTTCAACAAAGCAAAAAAATGAGCAAATCAAGTGGTTAGAGGCTCGAAAGCCTTGAAAATAGAGAGAAAAATTAAAAAGGAGGAAGAAGAAATGTCGGGACATTCAAAATGGCATAATATACAAGCCAAAAAAGGAAAAGCAGATGCAGCAAGAGGGAAAGTTTTCACAAAATTAGGAAGAGAACTACTAATAGCAGTAAAAGAAGGTGGACCAGACCCTGCAGGAAACTCAAAACTAAAAAACGTAATTGCAAAATGTAAAGCAGCCAACATGCCAAACGATACCATTAACAATGCCATCAAAAAAGCATCAACCAGTAACGAAAACTATGAGGAAATTGTATACGAAGGATATGGACCAAACGGAGTAGCTGTTATTGTAGAAGCTGCTACTGACAATAAAAACAGAACAGCAGCAGATGTTAGACATGCTTTTGATAAATCTGGAGGAAACTTAGGTACTAGTGGATGTGTATCTTATATGTTCAATAAAAAAGGTGTAATCGTAATTGAAAGAGCAACTACCTCAATGGAGGAAGAAGAATTAATGATGCTTGCCATAGAAGCAGGTGCAGAGGATTTCCAAGCTTCAGAAGAAATTTATGAAATCACAACAGAGCCAGCTGATTTTTCAGCTGTTCGTGAAAAATTAGAAGAACAAGGATTAGAATTCTTAGAAGCAGAAGTTCAAATGGTTCCAACTACTACAGTAGCTTTGGATGAAAAAGGAATAGAAAAAATGGAACGACTAATTGAAAGATTAGAAGACTTAGATGATGTTTCTAATATTTACCATAACTGGGACGAGTAATTAATTGAAAAGCAAAAAGATAAATGACAAAAGGTTATTTATCTTTTCTTGTTGAACGTTAAGCGATTTTTTCCGTCAACAAATCTTTACAGTTCTTTAAGACATGAAATAAAATATAAAATTAAAAGGGGAATCAAAAATGAGACAAAAGAAAAATAGTAAAATAATTGTAATTCTAATTATATTATTACTCATCTTAATTTTATTAACAGGAATTGCATATGTTTATTTTGCTACAGATATATTTAAAGGCAACAAAGAGCTATTTTTCAAGTATATTACACAAATGGCAGACCAAGAAAAAGGCTTTATCGAAATGCAACTAAAGCAATATTTTGAAAAACAGAAAACCACGCCATATTTAGACGAAGGGAGTATAGCAATCAACACAACAGCTTCCAATAATAACAACATAAATATAACTTTCGATGGTCAAGTAGACAAAGCAAACTCTCAGGCTATACAAAACATTAGCTTAGATTATTCTGATAGTGTAAAATTTCCATTTTCCTATAAGCAAATAGGAAAAACAATGGGAATTCAAACCAATTATATTGGAAACAAGTATGTTGCCATCCATAAAGACGAATTGCAAAACTTAGAAGATAGCGTATCATCAAATAATAGTGAAGTAGTAAATCGTACAGGGGGAATTGAAAAAATACAAGAATTTTTTGAAGTATCCTTGACAAAGGAAGATTTACGGGCACATTCAAGAAACCTATCTAAATGTTTTAAATCAAGAATTACAAGATAGTGATTTTAGTAAAATAGAAGAAGCTAACAGCAAAGGATATCAATTAACATTAAATGGTGAAAACTTGAAAAGAATATTAGTAAAATTATTAGAAACTTTAAAAAATGACCAAATAACATTAGACAAAATAAATGAATATGTTAAAGTGCAACGAAATTCTTTAAAAATAACAGCAAGTAGTATTGACAATCTAATAAAAGACATTAATAGCAATGTAGAACTAAATAGTGAAAGCTTACAAATTACAGTATATGAAACAAAAGGAAAAGCAAGTCGATTACTAGCTAAAATCAATGAAGCTGAATTAAAATTAGAAAAAATACTAACAGGAAATGATCAACAATACAATGTAAGCTTGCAACTAAATGATAATAATCAGACAGCAAAAATAGAACTACTTACAAAATTTGAGGGATTACAATCTATGCAAAACATAACAGAAAATTATGAAGTAACCTTAGAAATAGAAGATGATAAATATCAATACAGCTACAACAACAATGTAGAATTTACCGAGAGTACCAACATAGAAGAATTTAGTAATAACAACAGTTTAATGTTAAGTGAGGCAGAAGAAGAACAAAGAAATGAATTTTTAAAAGCTGTTGTAGAAAGATTGCAAACGGTCAATAAAATGCAAATGGAACAACTAGGATTAAATGAAAACCCATTACAATATGCAATACCTAAATTTGGAATTTATGCTTCATCTATAGATGCAAACAATGAAAATACAAGCAATATGAGTGAAATGGAAATTAGTACATTTAACAGTAAATTTGAAAATTATGAAAGTACCAATTTACAAGGTGTCACAGTAAAAGGACTATTATCAACTATTCAATTAAACAATGAAGCACAACAAAACCAAAACAGTGATAGAAAAATCAAAGAAATCCATTTTGATGGACAAGAATATGAAGTAACAGACCAAAACATAACACTTCTAAAAAGTAGTGTTGAAACAGAAACCGCCTATCGAGTAGAATTTGAAAAAGACGAAGAAACAGGAGCAATCTATAGAGCAGTAATCAATAAAAAATAAATAAGAAATAGCTAAATTTAGAAATAGCTAAATTTCGAAAAATTGAGATTTCGGGATTTCAAGATGAAGTTCTAAAGGTAAAAAAAGAACATATATTATAAATAATATATGTTTTTTTTTGTTGGTTTGTTGGTTTAGTGATGGCGACTTTGGGACAGGCACAAACTCGCCACAGGCACAAACTTGCCACAGATGAATGTGTTTTAAGAGGTGCGTTCTGGGACAGGCACTGACTATCCCTCTGGTATAAATTACTTATTTAGAAATTATGGAGGTAAGAGTGAAAATGATAGAAGAAATATTAAGATATTTTCCAAATCAAATATATACATTACTACAAGATATGTTAAGGTCAGATTTAAATTTACAAAGAGAGTTACAAGAAATCAGAATTAGAGTGGGAAGGTCAATTTTATTAAAAACTAGACAAGCTGATCTTATTATCGATTATCAAATCAGTACAAGTGAAATTTTGCAAATATTGGAAAGGCTTTGCGAAAATTCAATCTATGCTTATCGAAATCAAATGTGTGAAGGATTTTTAACAGTTAAAGGAGGGCATCGAATTGGTATAACAGGTACAGTAGTTACTGAAAATGGTAAAATAATCAATTTGAAATATGTGACTAGTTTAAATTTCAGAATCGCAAGGGAGGTTATCAATTGTAGTAATCAACTTTTAAAGGAAGTCATTGATTTAGAAAACAATAGTATCTATAATACATTGATTGTCTCACCGCCAGGAAAAGGAAAAACGACGATGTTAAGGGATATGATTCGAAATATTAGTAATGGAATTAACGAAATTCATTTTAAAGGAATGACTTTGCGGTGTGGTAGATGAAAGAGGAGAAATAGCAGCTATGTATAAAGGAGTACCGCAAAACGATATTGGCATTAGAACAGATGTAATAGAAAATATCAGTAAATCAAAAGGAATCAAAATGCTGATTCGTTCTATGGCACCAGAAGTCATTGCTTGTGATGAAATCGGTTCCAAAGAAGATATAGAAGCAATTCGGAGAAGCTGTGACAGCAGGAGTAAAAGGGATATTTACGATGCATGGAAAATCCATGGAAGACATCAAAAACAATTCACAAGTTAATTATCTGATAGAAACAAAACAAATTGAAAAAGTGATTTTTTTATAAAAATAAGTTCTAAAAAAGAAACACCGTGAATATAATATACAAAATAAAAATGTGACAAGAGGGGCGCCCTTTTTTGTCACAAAAGGGTTACATCTTGGCTCTATTGATTTTTATAAAAAGAGTATAGAGTTAAATAGTAAGATAAAATGAAAAAAATGTGACAAAAAGACCCGACCCCTTTGTCACAAATTTAGCAAAAGTGTTTTCAAAAGAAAGAGGTTAGTAATGCAAATGATAAAATATTTTATGCTGTTTATTATTTTAGTAGCATGTAGTTTAATAGGAAGATATTTATCCAAAAAGTATGTAATGAGGGTAAAAGAATTGGAAGAAATGAGAAACGCTTTAAATATGTTTCAATCCAAAATTAAATTTACCTATGAACCAATACCTGAAATATTCGAAGAAATTGCACAAGCTACGGATAGAAGTATAGGACAAGTCTTTTGTTTAGCCAAAGAAAAAATGCAAACCAATACTGCAAACATTGCTTGGGAAGAGGCGATAGAAGAAAGCGAAAACAATCTAACAAAAGAAGACAAATATGTATTAAAGACACTATCAAAACTATTAGGGCAAACAGATGTAGAAGGACAAAATAGTCAAATAGAAATTACACAAAAATTTTTAGAGACACAACTGAAAGAAGCACAAGAACAAAAAGAGAAAAATGAAAAATTATATAGCAAGCTAGGAACTACAATAGGATTAGTAATTGTCATTATTTTATGTTGAAAAATTATTGTTCTTTAGGAAGGATGAAAATAAAATGGACATTAATTTATTATTCAAAATAGCAGCAATTGGAATATTAGTTGCTGTGCTACATCAAGTTTTAGTTAGAGCAGGAAGAGAGGACCAAGCTATGATGACCACCTTGGCAGGATTAGTAATCGTCCTAACCATGGTAATCAAAGAAATCAGTGGGCTATTTACAACAGTAAGAACCATATTTAACTTATAAAAGTGGGTGTGTTTTGGGTGTGTTTTGGGACAGGCACCGATTATCCCTCTGGATATATTTTGGGACAGGTCTTAATTTTAAAAGAGTTCTTCTAAGGAGGTCGAAAAACAAGTGGAAATTATTAAAATAATTGGTATTGCCTTGATTGCTCTTATCATTATTATTTTATTGAAACAATATAGACCAGAATTTGCCATTTATATTAGTTTGTTGACAGGTGTATTAATTTTATTATTAGTAATGGACCAATTAACTGGAATTATTACATTATTGCAATCATTAGCAAGTAAGGCTTCTATCAATGGGACATTCCTAACATTATTAATAAAAATAACAGGAATTGCTTTTTTAGCAGAATTTGCGGTCAGTATTTGTAAAGATTCTGGTGAGGGAGCAATAGCTAGTAAAATTGAGTTAGGAAGCAAGATTATCATTATATCTATGTCTATCCCAATAATCTCTAGTTTGTTAGAGATACTATTAAAAATATTACCTACATAATACTTGATATAGACCTGTCCCAAGACACACCAAGTTATTCATGGCGAGTTTGTACCTGTCCCAAAGTCGCCATCGCCCAGAAGGAGTACAAATGACGAATGAAAAGATTAATTAAAGTTTTAGATTTTTTAGTAGTAATGTTTTTGATATCAATGATGTTTCCGGTTTTGTCAATGCAAAGTGTTTATGCGAGTAACACTAGTAATGAAAAGACGATGCAAGAACAGCAAGAGGAGTTTGGAATACAAGATTTTTTGAAGAATTCTGAACAGTATATGGGTGAGTTTTTTGCAGATACAGATATTGATGTGAAGGAAATTTTGAGTGATGCCATTCAAGGAGAGGTAAATAATTCGGCTTTAGGGAAGAGAATATTGGGTTTGCTAGGTTCGGAGGTTGTGTCAAGTTTAAAAGCAATTGGTAGTATTTTGGTTATTATTGTCATACATAGTGTTTTGAAGGCGATTAGCGAGAGTTTAAAAGATGATGGAATTTCCAAATTGATTTATTATGTGCAATATATATTGATTGTTACAATTATTATGGCGAGTTTTTCCGATATTGTGAAAATGGTGCAAGATACTACAACTAACTTAGTGGCATTTATGAATATGCTAATTCCGCTTTTGATTACTCTAATGATGTCAACTGGAAGTATTGCAACGAGCGGAGTGATAGAACCGATCATTTTGTTTATGATAAATTTTATTGGAAATATGATACAAGATATTCTCATTCCTTGCTTGATGATTTTTACAGCTCTAGTGATTTTATCTAAGTTATCTGACCAAGTAAAAATAGACAAGTTATCCAAATTTTTTAATTCTGGTATCGTGTGGTTCTTAGGAATTATTTTGACAATATTTGTAGGAGTAGTTTCCTTAGAAGGAACAATGGCAAGTAGTGTAGATCGGAATTACAGCAAAGACGACAAAGGCAGTTGTCAGTTCAGCGATTCCAGTAGTAGGAAAAATTTTAGGAGACGCTGTGGATACAGTTCTTGGTTGTGGTCTTGTTCTAAAAAATGCAGTGGGATTGGTTGGTGTGGTTATTATTTTAGGAATTTGTATTATGCCAATTATCAAGCTGGGAATGCTGACTTTAGCTTATAAGCTATTAGCAGGAGTAACCCAACCAATTGCAGATGAAAAGATAACTGCTTTATTGGAACAAATAGGAGATATTTTCAAAATATCGTTGGCTATTTTAAGTAGTATCGCTTTTATGATTATTATTGGGACAAGCTTAGTGTTAAAAATATCGAATAGTGGAATGATGTATCGATAAGAATTATGTCGCTTGTGTGGTATAAAATGAAAGAGACACCTCAATGTGGTAACACTTGTGACAGATAAGGGGATAGACAGATGATTGAATTTATGAGTTTTTGGGTAAAAGGGCTAGGATTAGCGATTGTAATTGTATCCATTTTAGAAATGTTACTGCCCAACAATAAAACAAAAAAATACATAAGAATGGTAATGGGAGTCTATATCTTATTTACGATTGTTTCTCCTTTCGTATCTCATCAAGAAGATTTCAATATCAATGATATTAATTTAGAAGAATATACCACGACTGAAACGAGTACAAGGGTAGATCAAAGTTCTATGAATGAAAGAATTCAAGAATTATATATTCAGGAATTAGAAAAAGATATTACCAAAAAATTGACAGAAAAAGGATATCAAGTGACTAGTTGTAAAGTGAAGGCAGAGATATCAGATAACGAAGAGGAGAGCAAAATAACCAAAATAAAAATTAATGTACAAAAATTGCCAAAAGATAGTAATAACCAAGAAGAGAAAGAAGAAAATTTAGAAAATCAAGTAGTAGCAGAAATTCAGAAAATTAAGCCAGTCGATACAACTATAAAAGAAAATCATTCTGAACAAGAGGACAATACACAGGAAAATAACAATACAAAAGTTAACAAAGCAGACATTCAAAATATCAAAAAATTTTTAATAGAAGAATATGGGGTGAATGAAAAATGTTTAGCGATCAATTAAAAAAGTTAGCCAAAAATAAGAAGGAAGAGGGGGATGGTAATGATAAAAGGAAAATTGAAAATTTAGTTTTCTTTGTGGTATTGCTCATTATAACCATTGTAATTATTAATTTGATTTGGAATGGAAATAAACAGGTAAACAAACAGGAAAATGCTACTAGTTCAAAACAATTAGCAAATCGTAATAATCTTACTACAAAGGAACAAGCAGATTCTGGTATGACAACAGATAATCTGGCAGAGCAATTGGAAGCAATATTAGCCAAAATCCAAGGAGTGGGAGAGGTAAAAGTATTTATAAATTATTCTGAGACAAGTGAAGTGGTAGCGATGTTTAATGAAACTACAAAAACCAGCAATACCGAAGAAAATGACACATCAGGCGGGATACGAAAAATTCAAGAAACAGATGCCCAAAAAGAAATTATATACCAAGAAGAAAATGGAGAAAAAACACCTATCACACAAAAAGTCATTCAACCAAAAGTGGAAGGTGCTATCATAACAGCAAAAGGAGCTAATAGTGCCGAAATAAAAGCTAACATTATACAAGCAGTAGAAGCCGTAACAGGTCTTGCCACTCATAAAATACAAGTTTTTGAAATGAATTAACGTCCCCACTGTCCCTAGCAATGCTGCCAACTTAAGGTGTAATGTATTATTTTTTTACACCTTGTGTGTCGCAACCTTCCGATTTTAATAATGGAGGGTTGCTCCAATCGCACTCGCGTTGCTCGTTTAGTCGCTTACGCGGTGTTACAAAAATAATACATTACACCTTAAGTTGACAGCATTAGTGTTCCCATTGGTTCTTCCCATTGGTTCCGGGATTAAATGGGAATAAAAGAATAAAAATCAAAATGTCCCCATTTTATCCCGGAACCAGTGGGGACAAGGAGGAGTTTAGGATGAAATTATTTAAGAAAAACCAAATTATTATTTATGTGATTGTGTTGATGTTAATGACAGCAGGTTATTTAAATTATACAACTAATACAGAGAAACAAACATCAGTAGAAACTGCTATGCAAATAGAATCAAATGATGATATGCAATTGGCAGATATTGGGGATGCTACTTTAGTAAATAGTAATGATGTGGTAGCACAAAATACGACCAATGAAACCAATACAAGCAATACGACTAATATAGCTAATAGTAAGGAGACGAATACCGCAAGTAGTGAAACGGATGGTTCGAATCATATTACTTCAGAAAATGAAACAACTACTGAAAATACAACTTTAGAGACTAGTAGTGCGAATAACAATGACTATTTTGTGAAATCTAAATTAGAAAGAGATACGATGTATTCTCAAATGATAGAGACTTATGAGAAGGTGTTAAATAGTACGAATTCATTAGAGACACAAAGACAGTCTGCAACACAGGAAATACAAAAAATAAATGAGACGAAAAATAGTATTATGATTTGTGAGAATTTAATCAAGACAAAAGGTTTTGAAAATAGCATTATTTTTGTGAATGGAGAAAGTATTAGTATTATCATAGGAATTGAGGAGATTAAACAAGAAGAAGTGGCACAAATTCAAAATATTATTTCAAGAGAAATGAAAGCAAAAGTGGAAAATATACATATTGCAACGAAATAATACTAATATGTTTCAGTTTCGCCTTTTTTGCAAATTTCTCCGCTACTAGTGGGCATTTGCTATTAAAAAGCATTACAGATTTTGGATAAGCTAAGCTTTC
>CANOYI010000077.1 GCA_947571515.1 uncultured Clostridium sp.
TTTTGCATAAATGACGAATGCGACTGAAATAGTTTTACAAATTCTTAAACAAAAGTCATAAAGGGTCCTGTCTTCGGGTATTGTTGTGGCTTTTGTTTTAAAATTTGTTAACGTTATGCAAGGTAGCCGAGAAATTTATGCAAAATTGAGCAAGGAATGGTCCCTCCCCCCCTTATGTGCGAAAAGAAACGTCCCCATTGCACATTGCCATAGCACATTTAATGCCATCTACGGCAGCAGACATAATGCCACCTGCATAGCCAGCACCTTCCCCACAAGGATAGATACCAGCAATATTCGAAATTAGATTTTCATTTCTAAGAATTTTTACAGGAGAAGAACTTCTTGTTTCTAATCCTGTTAAAATGCTATCAGGGTTGGCAAAGCCAGAAAGTTTGGTATCAAAAAATTGAATTCCTTGTTTTAAGGTATCTGATACAAAGTCAGGTAATATTTCATTTAAGTTAGCTAGTGTAAATCCAGGTTGGTAGGTTGGTTTTACGACACCAATTTGTTTAGATTTTTGATTTTTTAAGAAATCTTCTACTCTTTGTACTGGTGCGAAATAATTAGAACCACCAAGGATAAAAGCTTTTTCTTCTAAATCTTTTTGAAAGTAGATACCAGCTAGAGGAGAGTGGCTATCAAAGTCTTCTGGTGTTATATTAACTAAAAGAGCAGAGTTAGCATTTTGTCCATCTCTTAAAAAATTACTCATTCCATTGGTTACAATTGTATTTGCTTCGCTAGAAGAGGACATAACCACTCCACCTGGGCACATGCAGAAAGTATAACAAGAACGTCCATTATCAGAGTGATAAGCTAGTTTATATTCTGCTGGAGGTAAATCCAATTTTGTAATCGTACCATATTGTGCTTGATTTATCCATTCTTGTAAATGTTCAATACGAACACCGACAGAGAAGTTTTTTGCTTCCATTGTAATTCCTCTTTGATAAAGCTTTTCGAAAGTATCTCTTGAACTATGTCCAATGGCTAAAATAATATGTTCTGTTTGGATGATTTCTTCGGCTTGGTCATGAACCGTATATACACCTGAAATATGATGATTGGTGATTTCGAAATCGACTACTTTGGTATCAAAATGAAAAGTACCACCTTTTGCGATAATGTACTCTCTCATATTTTTAATAATGTGAATTAAATAATCTGTACCAATGTGTGGCTTGGAAAGATATAATATTTGTTCTGGTGCACCAAAACGAACAAATTCTTCTAAAACTTTTCTACAAAAAGGGCTGTTAATACCAGTTGTTAATTTTCCATCAGAAAAGGTACCAGCGCCTCCTTCTCCAAATTGTACATTGGAAGAAGGGTTTAGTTTTCCTGTTTTTAAAAAAGTATCTACGGTTTCTTTCCTTTTTTTAACTGATTGACCTTGTTCTATAATAACTGGTTTTATACCGTTCTGAACCAGAGTAAGAGCAGCAAAAAGACCAGCTGGTCCAGCTCCTACAATAACGGGACGAGTTGTTAAATTCTTTTTTATTTTGATATTTGGCATTTCGAATTTTTTTACTTTTTGTAGTTTCTTGTATTTATTTTCGTTTTTTACTTCAATGTCAATAGAATAACTATAATGCACATCATCTTTTTTTCTGGCATCGATGGACTTTCTGGCAATGTGCCAGTTTAAGATGTCTTCTTTTTGAATTCCGTATTTTTTGATAGCAGTTTCTAATACTTCATTGTTAGAGATGTCTTTTCTGATTTTAATATTATTGATTCTTAACATATCATTCTCCTTATCATAAATATTGTTTATGCTATTTTATAAATCAATCTATATAATAAATTTCGTTCTTTACTGGTCGAACTAGTCATATCAATAATTTTTAAACAATTCACATATGGAAAAGTTAATCTAGCTAATCTATATAAGTTGGTGTCCTCCCAAACTGCGCATCACTACATTTATTATATAGATTGGTTCGTAAAAAATGGTAAGTTAATTATAACATATAAATGGAATGATAAATCATAAAATGAAGATTTTATTAATTTCAAAAGAATACTTTTATTTTCCACATAATTATTATATAATGTGGACAACGAAAATAAATGGGGAAATATATGGGAAAAAAGATTATCAATTATAGTATAAAAATATTTTGGATATTTGTGATAGGTAGTGTTTTTGGCTTTTTTGCTGAAATGTTTTATGCCTTAGTGTATACAAGAACCCTAGAAATAAGACAAGGGTTAATTTATGGACCTTTTATACAAATATATGGTATGGGAGCAGTAGCTTATTATATATTAATTTCTAATATACAAGAACCAAAAAAGGCATTTTTTGCTGGAGTTATTATGGGAAGTAGCTTAGAATATTTGTGTTCTTTTTTCCAGGAAATATTTTTTGGTACGATTTCTTGGGATTATTCTGATTTGTTTATGAATTTGAATGGAAGAACGAGTCTAATATATGCTGTGTATTGGGGAATTATTGCTGTGGCTTATTTGAAAATTGTGTATCCAGTTTTTCAAAGGATGGAGCCAATGATTGATAAGAAAAGTATTAGGATTGTTACTGTGTTTTTTATGCTGTTTATGACTTTTGATATTACGATATCTTGTATGGCGGGTAGTCGCCAACAAGAGAGACGTCAAAATGTACCTGCTAATGGTGCAATTGATGAGTTTCTGGATAGGGTTTATCCAGATGAGTTATTGGATAGAATTTATAATAATAAAAAAGATGTGTAATTCTAATAAGTAGTTTACAATTATGTAACAGTATTATATAATAAATCCAGTCGTTAATTACGAAAGGGTGAATTATATGAAAGACAAGTTAGGAGTTATACATGGGAGATTTCAGTTATTGCATAATGACCATATGAAATATTTATTAGCAGGAAAGGAAAGATGTGAACATTTAGTAATAGGAATATGTAATCCAGAGGTAGATCTAACAAAATACACAGGATCAAATCCACATCGTTCCAAACAAAGTTCAAATCCGCTTACTTACTTTGAAAGAATGGAATGTATTAAATATTCTTTATTAGAAGCGGGTGTTAAACAAGAGGAATTTGATATTGTACCATTTCCAATCAATTTTCCAGAAAAGATATTTAACTATGCACCTCAAAATGCCAAATATTATATGACTATTTATGATGAATGGGGAGAAGAAAAGCTTAAATCTTTAAAAGAAGATTTAAAACTAGATGTAGAAGTTTTGTGGAGAGTAACATTAGAGGAAAAAGGAATTAGTGCATCTGATGTTAGAAAATGTATACAAGAAGGAAAAGAATGGAAACAATATGTTCCTCATTTTGTATACCAATATATCACTGAAAATAAGTTAGATATTCGTATTAAGAAGTTATTAGACAGTGAGGTTGGATAATATGAAAATATATATGATTATTTTAGATGGTGCTGCGGATCGAAAAATAGAAATTTTAGGAAATAAAACCCCATTGGAAAAAGCACAAACTACAGCATTAAATCAATTGGCAAAAAACGGACAAGAAACAATGATTGATGTGATAGGTAATCAAATTACACCTGAATCGGATTCTGGGGCAATGGCATTATTATCTTATGACCCTCAAATATATTATCCAGGAAGAGGTACACTAGAAGGATTAGGAACAGGTTTTATCCCAGAAGGATACAACTATGTTGCTTTTAGAATTAATTTTGCTTCTTATCATGAAAGCGAAAGTAGATTGGACAGAAGAACAGCCAGAGGATTAACCGATGAAGAATTACAAGAATTAGCTAAAGAAATCAATGAGGGAGTAGATTTATCCCAATATCAAATAGAATTTAAATTATTAGCATTTGGACATCACAGAGGGATATTATGCTTTTATAGCAAAGAAAAACAATTATCTGGAAATGTATCAAATACTGATCCAGGTTTCAAAAAAGAGGGAGTTTGGGGATATCCCGTTTCTAATTACGAGGAAAAACCACAAAAGTGCTATTCATTAGATGATAAACAGGTTTCAAAATTTACAGCTGATTTAGTAAACGAATTTGAAAAACAAACAAGTGAAATTTTAGCAAAGTCTGAAGTAAATCGTGACAGAATGAATAGAGGAGAAATGCCAGCGAATTATATTTTGATTCGTGATGGTGGCTCACAACCGAAACAAATGCCTAAATTCAAAGAAAAGTTTGATTTAACACTTTCTATGTATGGACAATTACCTGCTGAAAAAGCGATAGCAGATTTGATAGATGCAAAATTTACTTTTTCAAAATCATTGGACTTACAATTAGATAAAGATTTCTTAGAGAATAGTGCAAATAAATTACTAGAAGATAAGGCAGATGTTGTTTTTATTCATATAAAGGGACCAGATGAGCCAGGTCATGATAATGAACCATTTGACAAGGTTAAAGCAATCGAGTTTATCGACCAATATTTTTTAGTTAACTTATTAAAAGGAATAGAAAAAGATGATATTGTGATTGTGACTTGTGACCATGCAACTCCATGTGAACTTAAATTACATTCTACTGACCAAGTTCCTGTTTTAATTAGTGGGGCTAATTTTGAAAAGGATGGAAGTACAAGATTGGATGAAGACACAGCGAGAAAAGGAAAGTGTAAGATAGAAAAAGGGATTGATATACTTCCTTATATAATAGAAAATTTAAAAATGTGTTAGCTAGTCGCTTACGTGGTGTTGCAAAATAATATATGCCACTTTTTATTTTCAAAAGAGAGGGAGAAAAAATGGTAAGAATAGAGGAGATTAAGTTTAGGAAGATTTTAAATTCTGCTGGAAAAATAAGTTTAGAAGTAGAGATAATTGATAGTGATGGAAGGAAGGCCTTGGCTTCAAGTCCATCTGCTATTAAACCAGGGAAAAGAGAAGTGATAGCTGTCAATAATAAAATGGATGATTATGGTATCAAGGATTTAATAGACGAAATATGTAGTACAGGGATAGAAAATCAAGAAATGTTTGATTGTATATTAAATAAATATATGAACAAGGTAGGTACTGGTGTTTGTCTGTCATTATCTTTAGCGTTTGCTAGAATTATGGCACAAAGGGAACAAATATCATTAGTGGATTATATCGCTAAAATAGCAAATTATGAAACCAAATACATAGCGCCAAAACCATTAGTAACAATATTTTCTGGTGGTGTGCATAATGAGCAAAATAAAGGAACCATTCAAAATATAATGCTTTCCGTCAATATCACTCCATTTTCAAAAGCAATCAATCCTATATTAGAAATATACACAGATATTGAGAAACAATTAAAAGAAGGAAACTTATTAAAAGGTTATGGAGCATCAAGTGGAATGCTAGTAGATGATATGACAACAGATGAAAAATTTGAAATGGTTTTCCATACAATAAAAAAATTAGGATATGAAAAAGAGGTAACAATTGCTATTGATGTTGCAGCAGAGCATTTTTTTCAAGATAATTGCTACACATATCAAGGAGATAAAATAACCTCTGAACAATTAAATAAGATACTTTCTGATTATAAAGAAAAGTACTCTTTGACTTTTATGGAAGATCCATTTGCTCCAAATGATGAGAAAGAATGGAGAAAATTTAAGGAAAAAAATTCTGAGATAGCTATTGTTGGAGATGATTTATTTGCAACACAAGAGCAATATATCAATTCTACCTTAGCAAATGGAATTCTTATTAAAATGAATCAAGTTGGAACTTTAACAGGAACGATTTGTACTTTTATTAAGGCAAAAGAAGAAAAAATGATAACTTGTGTTTCTCATCGTTCAATTGAAACAGAAGATACTTTTATGAGTGATTTAGCCGTTGCATTAGATGCAGATTATATAAAAATCGGTGGACCAAGAAGAGGTGACCGCATTATAAAATATAACAGATTATTAAGATTAGAAGAGGAGAATGTGTAATGATTATCATAACAACAGGTTCCAGATATATCGATATTGATGCATATGCCAGTTGTATTGCCTATAGAGAATTATTAAATTTACAAGGCATACCAGCAAAAGCAGTTACTACAGCTAAATTAAATGAAAGTATAACAGATAGTTTATTACAATTAAATACAAAATTAGATGAATATCAGAAGAATGAGCAGGAAGAGTATATCATAATGGATGTGTCTAATAAGGATTATTTTGATAAAATTGTGCAAGAGGATAAAATTATAGAATTAATTGACCATCATGTTGGATTTGAAATATATTGGAAAGGAAAACTAAAAGAAAGAGCAAATATAGAGTTAATTGGCGCAGTTGCTACTATCATAGTAGAAAGATATGAGAAAGCCAATTTATTAAATAAAATGACCCAAGATGTTGCTTATTTATTAATGTCTGCGATATTAGATAATACTTTAAATTTTAAAGCTAAAATTACAACCACAAGGGATAAAAGTGCTTATGAAAAATTGAAAAATATAGTAGGAAATGATAGTAATTATGCTGAAAGATACTTTTTGGAATGTCAAAAAGGAATTGAGAATAATTTGATGAATGCGATTCAAAATGATACAAAATTAGAGCAAGTAAATTTGATTATTCCTTATGTTTTTGCACAACTAACTATTTGGGATAAAAGTAACATATTAGAGAATATAAGCATAATATGTGAAGAGTTGCAGAAATTTGGCGATGAATGGATGATGAATTTGATTTGCTTGAAAGAAGGAAAAAGTTATATTTTATCAAATCATGAAATGGTAAAGGAAAAAATGGAGAATTTAATGGAAAATAAATTTTATGGTGATGTTATGGTTTTACCAGAAGTATGGTTAAGGAAAGAAATTATAAAAAAATCATTTATAGCTTTAAAGTATGAAATTTAGATGAATAAGTCTAAGGTCAAAGTTATAAAACAATTTTAAAGTTCTAAGCCCCCATTCTAAAGAATACAATTAAACAAAAGTATTCAGATGGGGGTTTGCTTTATGAAATGTATAGTTTCACATAACTTGCCTGTAACAAGTGGAACTTTAACAGGCAAAAAATCAATCGAAGAACGTGCTACTAGTTTAGCACATTATATAATAGATTCAAAAGACACAGTTAGAGGTGCAGCAAAAAAATTTGGCATTTCAAAATCTACTGTACATAAAGATGTTTCGGAGAGACTCAAGAAAATAAATCCAAGGTTAGCAAAAGAAGTAAGAGTGATTTTAGATGAGAATAAAGCAGAAAGACATATGAGAGGGGGAATGGCAACAAAATTAAAATATAGTCACAACAAGAGATGATTTTGGGGACGGAGGAAAAAATCATGATGATGTATTTTATATAATTGTTTCCTAATATCTATATAAAATTGCATCATGATTTTTTCCTCCGTCCCCAAAATCATGTTGGACTTCAAATTATCTTGAAAAATGGAAAAAAATGTAGTATAATAGCGAAGTAGAATATAAGAAAGGAATGAAAAATTTATGAAAGCATTAATCAGTGTATCAGATAAAACAGGAATTGTAGAATTTGCTAAGAGATTAGAGAAACAAGGAATTGAAATTATATCAACAGGGGGGACATACAAAAAATTAAAAGAAGAAGGCATTAACGTAATGGAAATATCAGAATTAACTGGATTTCCAGAATGTTTGGATGGAAGAGTAAAAACACTTCATCCAATTGTACATGCAGGAATACTTGCTAGAAGAGACAAAGAAGAACATAGAAAACAATTAGAGGAATTAAAGATTGATACGATTGATTTTGTTGTTGTAAACTTATATCCATTTAAAGAGACAATTTTAAAAGAAGGGGTAAGTTTAGAAGAATGTGTGGAAAATATTGATATTGGTGGACCCACGATGCTTCGTAGTGCTGCTAAAAACTACCAAGATGTAACAGTTATTACTAATCCAGAGGATTATGAGACTGTGTTAAAAGAATTAGAGGAAAACGGAACGGTATCAAAAGATACTAAATTCAGATTAATGCAAGCTGTTTTTGAGCATACTGCCAATTATGATGCTATGATTGCAAATTATATGAAACAGCAAAGAAAAGATGAGAGCTTACCTGAAAAATTGACACTAACTTATGAAAAAGTACAAGAAATGCGTTATGGGGAAAATCCACATCAGAAGGCGGCTTTATATAAAGAAATTGGAAAATGTGAAGGGTCTTTAACAACAGCAAAACAATTAAATGGAAAAGAATTATCTTTCAATAATATTAACGATACAAATGGAGCATTAGAATTGCTAAAAGAATTTGAAGAACCAACCGTGGTAGCTTGCAAACACGGAAATCCATGTGGAGTAGGTAGTAGTAGTGATATTTATGAAGCTTGGCAAAAAGCTTTTAATAGCGATAAAACTTCTATTTTTGGCGGAATTGTTGTTGTGAATGAAGAAGTAAATGTGAAAATGGCAAAAGAAATGAAAGAAATATTCTTAGAGGTAATTGTAGCACCATCTTTTGAGCCAGAGGCATTAGAAATTTTGAAGAAAAAGAAAAATGTGAGAGTATTAGAACTTCCAAGTATTCGTACGAAACAAAAAGAAACAGCTTATGATATTAAGAAAATAAATGGGGGAGCCATTGTACAAACCATTGATGCTAAATTATTAGATGAATATGAAGTAGTAACCAATGCAAAGCCAACACCAGAACAGATGGAAGATTTACTATTTACATGGAAAATTGTAAAATATGTAAAATCAAATGGAATTGCGATTGGAAAAGATAAACAATCCATTGGAATTGGACCTGGACAAGTTAATAGAATTTGGGCGACAAAACAAGCAATTGAACATAGTGAAGAACTAATAGAAAAAGGAATTACAGAAGGTGCTGTTTTAGCATCAGATGCATTTTTTCCATTTGCTGATTGTGTAGAAGAAGCACATAAAGCAGGTATTAAAGCGATTATTCAGCCAGGGGGCTCTATTAAAGATCAAGATTCTATTGATAAATGTAATGAGTATGGAATTGCTATGGTGTTTACTAAAATGAGACATTTTAGACATTAATAAGAAATAATAAGATAGTAAAAAACATAAAAAAGACCTCTTAGCTATTTTGAAGTGAACCCAAAATGTTAGACAGTATAAATTAGGCTACTAACTTGGAATGTTCTCTGTATTGAACAGGGGATATTCCT
>CANOYI010000078.1 GCA_947571515.1 uncultured Clostridium sp.
TGTAGAAGTCGGAACAGCTAATTATGAAAGTAATTACAAAGTAAAAGTAGGAGATATTTTATATGTGACATCAGACCGCTTGTCTGTTATGGTACAGCCAAATGAACAAGCACAAAAAGTAGCGACATTAGCAAAAGGAAATGAATTAAAATTATTAGAGATACAAAATGAATGGTATAAAATTTCTGGTTCTGGAACCACTGGCTATGTTAAAGCAGAAAGTACAACTTACCTAGACAACAATCCAAAACCGCAAACATCAAACAAAACAGCAAAAAGCAAAGCAGAGTTGATATCAACTTTAAGTTTTGATATGGCTCTTAATAAACCAAGTGGATTCACACTAGAACAATTTAAAAAAGTTTTGTCAGATAGTAAAGATACGAATAAGATTTTTCAAAATAATGCCGAATATTTTTATTACATAGAACAGCAATATAACATTAATGGTGTTTTTGTAGCAGCAGTGGGGATCCATGAAAGTGCATGGGGAACTTCTCAAATTGCTAAAAATAAAAGAAATTTGTTTGGCTATGGAGCTTATGACTCTAATCCATACAATGATGCCTACCATTTTTCTGGTTATTCAGAAAGCATTGACTTAATTGCTAGAGTGTTTGTTAAATACTATATTAATCCAAAAGGGACAAGTATCTATGGAGGAGAAAAAGCAGCAGGAACTTATTATAATGGTTCTACTTTAAGTGGTATTAATACCAGATATGCAACAGACAAAAATTGGGCAAATGGGGTTTATCAGCATATAAAATATTTGTACAATAAATTGTAAAAAAATCTTGCTATTTTTTACAATTTATTGTATGATATAAAAGTAAGTTTGAATATAAGGAGAAATTTGCCAAAAAGAAGACTCTGAGAAAGGGGCATAAATTATGAAAAAAGGAATCATAATTAGTATGATTATCATACTAATAATAGGAATATTTTTGATAGCCAATACAACTTATGCAGGAGAGAAAGCAATTGATAACGAAACAGAGAGTAAAATTGTTGAAATAAGAGATAAAGCAACTAATTCATTAGAAGATTATAAAGCCAGATACGGTTCTGACACATATGGAACCGTTGCTTATATTTTAAATATGGTTCGTATTTATAGTATACCAGTGTGCTTTTTGGGAATTGCAATTGGAGCGATTCATCAATATGTTATTGGTATTAGAAAATTAGATACACTAGAAAGAGGAATGGCATTTATTGTAACATGTGTCACACTTTTAATTATATGCCAAATTTTACCACTTGCCTTTGCGGTATTTGTAAAATTTGGAAGGGGGTAACAAATGAAAGTCTTATTTGCTGTAAGTAATGAAGAAATATCAGAATCCATTGTAAAGAAATATCAAAGAGAATACAAACAGATTATTTCTTATAAAAATGTATATTACTTTAACGCAATATTAAAGGAATTACAAAAAGATAAAACTTATGACAGAATTGTTATAAGCGAAGATTTAGAAGCATTTACTAACACACAATATGATCAAATTGACAAATTTATTTTTGAAAAATTGGATGGGATTAGTGATGAAGCCTCTGATGCAAAGGGGAACGATATTCCTATCATTTTAATTTGTTCAGATCGAAGAGCTAAATCAGATCCGATGTTAGTTAAATTATTCGGAATAGGTGTTTATGATGCTATTATAGGAAATGATAGAAGCGTAGATGAAGTTTGTCGATTAATCAATCGACCACGCACGAAAAAAGAGGCAAAATCTTATTATAAAATAGATAGTGAAGATGTTGGCTATCAAGCTGAAAATGAAAACGATGTAAGTGAAATGGAAATCCAAAACATCGTTGCTCATTATAAAAGATTAGGAAAAAATGAAGACAGATATATAGACAGTTTCAACAATATAGCTGCCCAATACAATGATACACAATTAAGGATTATATCTAAATTCTTACCATTAAATGTGCGTGCTGTATTAGAAGAAAAATCACCAAAATATCAAAAAGTTATGTCTTTTAATAATACCGTTTCTGACAGTTTACGAAAAGGCAAAGATGAGGATGACGATGGACCAAGTCAAGTTTTATTAAAATCAAAAAATAGGGGAGCAACTCTTTCTAAACCAGTTGTAATACCATCAGCTGTTAATATGAATGAAACCAAGAAATTAGCAAGACAAAGACCAGTAGAACAAACACAAGCCTATACACAACAACCTGCTATGCAGACATCAAAAGCACAACCATATGTTAAGCAAGAGCAACCAAAAGTACAGTCATATGCTAGACCAGAGCAACCAATGGCACAATCATACGATAAGCCAGAACAGTCAATATCACAACAATATACGAAGCCAGAACAACCAACGATGCAGCAACAATATGCTAAACCAGAACAATTACAAAGGCAACAACCTACAAAACCAGAGCCAATCATAGAGGGATTTGAAGATTTAGATGATATATTCCAAGATATACCAGAGGAAAAGATACAACCAACAGTACAACCTACCATCCAAACACAACCGTTAGAAAGACAAGAAAAAGAAGAACCAGTAGTACAAGAAGTAGCACAACCAGTAAAACGTGGAAGGGGAAGACCAAGAAAAAATCCTGTTCCAGCAACAACAGAGCCAACAAGTGAGCCACAACCAGCAAAACGTGGAAGAGGAAGACCAAGAAAAAATCCTATTCCAGTTCCAGAAGTAGAGCAACAACCAGAAGAAGAAATGGTATTACCAGGCTTAGAACCTCAAAAATTACAAGAGAAAGAACCAGAAGAGAATTTCTTGCCAGGATTCTATGATATCGATACAGAAATAGAACCAACACCAACACCTTCAGTAGCACAAACAGAATCAGAAACATTTTTGCCAGGTTTTGATGAGGATGAAGAAGATGATGACATGATATTACCAGGATTAGGAGGAATAGAGGACTTAGAAGATGAAGAAGAACCAGAAATGCCACGACCTATGACAACACAACAACCTCAGCCACAATCAAATCCAATTATGACAAATGACTATGGATTTAATCCATCTTATAACAGTAATGCTAATGATTATGATGATGACAATTCCTATCAGATGGATGATAGCAATAATTCATCCTATCATGCCAATCATTATAATGTAAATTCTTATGAGTCAAATAATAGAGAAATAAATAGACAGCAACAAAATTATGAAGAAATTGATTTATCTCCATTATTAACACCAGACAAAAAGATTGTAACTTTTGTAGGAACAAGTAAAAATGGAACATCATTTATTGTAAATAATATAGCGGAGTTAACATCATCTATGGGAATTAATACTGTTATTTTAGACACCACCAAAAACAGAAATTCTTATTATATTTATACCAAAAATGAAGAACCATTAAGAGAATTAGCAACTCATAGTATAGAAGGACTTACACAAGGAATCGCAAAAGGAATTAGTGTAAATAGAAATCTTACCGTATATACTTCATTACCAGATGAAAATGACACCATCCATCATGTGGATAAAATATTAGAAACTTTACTACAAAATCATTCTTTAATATTAATTGATACAGATTTTGATACACCACTTGGATATTTTAAACAATCACAAGAAACGTATTTAGTACAAAGTATGGATATTCTAACCATACAGCCACTTACTGCATTCTTAAAAGAATTAAAAGCAAAGAATATTTTAGACGAAAGAAAACTAAGAATTGTATTAAACAAAACAATAAAAATTAGAGGAATTAAGGATGAAACGATAATTGGAGGAATGGCATTTTATAATGATCCAGCTATGTCTTTTATGACAGAATTATTTGATAGAGACAGAGTTAAATATGTTTCGATACCATTTGAAGAAGAAACGTATATTAGATATTTAGAAGGCGTTATCGAATGTGAGATTTCTTTGAAAGGATATTCAAAAGTATTTGTGCAAACATTAAAAGAGTTAGGCAATATGGTTTATCCAACGGTAACAGCAGTGTCTAGAAATAACCGAAACTATCAACCACCATCAGCGCAAATGAATGGAGGAGGCAATTTTTCTCCTAATATGAATAACACCTTAAATAAAATGAAGAATTTCTAGAAATCGTAAGAAGAAAAGCTATAATAATCTTAGCAAAAAGGAGGAAATGAATTTTGATAATAGCAGTTGTAGTAATCTTAGTTTTAATTGTATTAGGATTAGTTATGTACAATATAACCATCCATAAGAAAATACAAAAATTTAAAAATATGAATCAAAAGATTACCAATTTATATGTTGTTCAAGATTTTATCAATGCAATAGGAGAAACATCAACAGTGGATCAAAAAATCAAAAACATCAATGACATATTAATTGAAAGATACGAAATTAAGTATTCAACAATTGTTGTATTTGATGGTGCGGAATATCAAGTAAAGGCATCTAATGTTGATAGGAAACATTGGAACGCCTTAAAAGCTTTACAAGATATCGATATGTTTAAAGATAGCATACAATCAGCAACACCTAAATATGTAACTGTAAACAATGAAAACGAAAAACTTCCGTATCAAGAAATGGAATTTGGAAGGGCTAAATCAGCCATATTCTTTCCTCTTTACATTGATAATGTATATATTGGGTATTGGATTATGGAAAGTGGAACACCACATGATTTCGACAATGTAGATACTACTGTACTAGAAGTTATTAAAGAAAATATTGTTTCTGTGTTAAAAACGGTAGTCCATCAAAAAACCTTGGAATCCATTGTAAGAAAAGACCTATTTACTGGTTTGTATTCAGAAGAATACTTATATGGCGAAGGAAAGAAAGTAATAGACCAATATACCATATCTACAATATGTATGTTTAAAATCATTAATATTCAGGAAATTAATAAAAAATATTGTAGAGAATTAGGAAATAAAGTTATCACACAAATTAGTGATTATATCCAAGAAAATTTATCACAAGATTATGTATTTGTAAGATATATGGGACCTAAATTTGTGATTGCATTTTCTGGTGTGGAAACTAATGCTGTGGCAGGTTTTTTGAACGAAATAAAAGAAAAAATAGAAACGATGCAAATTGAATTGACAGAGGAAGAAAGGCAAGAGTTTGGTTTGGAAGTTCAGTTACCAGGAAGAGATCCAAAAGGAGCAAGTTGCAGAGAAGTTGCAATACCAAGATTGAATTTTGTTATCTCTTCTTATTATAAAGGCACTGGTTTAGAAGAAGTACTAAAGAAATTAGAAGAGTATTTAGACCAAGCAGATAACCAAGAAAGTGATATAACAAATATATGATGATTAAATTATCATTTTTCGTTTATTATATTTTTTATTCATAACTCTCAGGCTACATAACAGACTGTAAACCAAATTTTCGATGAAAATTTGCTAACAGTGTATAATTTGTCGGTCTCCACGAATTGTTATTTCATAAAAAATATAATAAACTATAAAAAAGGATAAGTAAAAGAAAAAAAAGGAGGAACGGGACATGGAATTTGATAAGACAATGCATTTTGAGGTTGAAAGAGAAGAAAATTTAAAATCCAGAGAGATTTTAAAAGAAGTATATGAAGCATTAGTAGAAAAGGGATATAATCCAATCAATCAAATTGTTGGGTATATTTTATCAGGAGATCCAACCTATATTACCAGTCATAAAGATGCTAGAAACAAAATAAGAACGATTGAAAGAGACGAATTGCTAGAAAAAATGGTGAAAGATTATATAGGGTTAGAAGAAAAATAGATATGAGAATTTTAGGAATTGATTATGGAGAAGCAAGAGTAGGAGTAGCCATAACAGATGGGTTAAATATGACAGCACAAGGATTAGAAACGATACAAAGAAATGGTTCAGATAAAGTGATATTAAGAAGATTAGATGAAATTTTAGCAAATTATGAAGTTGGGACGATTGTAGTTGGAATGCCACTTCATATGAATGGCACAATGTCAGAAAGAGCTAAAGTGACAGAAGCGTTTATCCATAAATTAAAATGTAAGTATAATCAATTAAAAATAGAGACAATTGATGAAAGATTGACAACGGTGGAAGCTCATAAAACAATGAATTTTTTAGAGGTTAATAAGAATAAAAAGAAGAATATAGTGGATACTATATCTGCTATGTATATTTTGGAAACTTATTTAAATAAAAAGGTTTAATATATAAATATATGAAATAATATTTCATAGTATATAGAAGTTACCTAGCTAATCTGTATTAATAGGTGTCCCCAAAACTGCGCATCACTATATTTTATTATATATGTATTTAGACTAAATGGTAACAAGTATTAACTATAATTTTATAAAAAATAGGAAAATTCATTGAAAAATAATTTTAAATAGGTTATTATATTAAATATAAAATATAATGATAAAAATTGAAAGGAGAACAAGAATGGAAGAAAACTTTGAAGGAGAAGGAGAAGAATTAGATAACATAATAATATTAAATGATGAAGAAGGAAATGAAGTAAAATTTGAATTTTTAGACTTAGTAGAATTAGATGATGAAGAATATGTAGTATTATTACCAGTTACAGAAGAAGGAGAAGAGGAAGAAGGAGAAGTAGTAATCCTAAAAGTAGAAGATACAGATGATGAAGATTCAGACGAAGAATCTTATATCAGCATTGAAGATGAAGACATATTAAATAAAGTATTTGAAATATTCAAAGAAAAATTCAAAGATGATTTTGACTTTGTAGACTAAAAAACAGGAAAGAAGGCGGATTTTTCCGTCTTTTTTGAAACAGGGATCGAGGGACGTTTCTTAAAATCCCTAAAAGTGGGATTTTAAGAAACGTCCCTCGATTCCGTTAGAAAAGAAAGAGGAGGAAAAACAAATGAAAAATTTTTCAACATGGATGTTAGTAATGTTTATGGCAATGTTTTGGGTGTTTAGAATTGCCGTTGCTGTTACCTATGAATTAGGAGCAAATTTTGGAGGAATTGAACCATTTAATCAAACATTAGAAATTATTCTATTATTTGTAGTATTAGTATGTATGCTATTAATTATAAAAAGAAATATGATAGGTGCATTGATTTATTTAGCAGGCTATGGAATGTATTTTGGAACGAGTTTAATAACAGGAATAACAACACTAATAACAGCTAGTTCAGACATCACTATTTCTAATGCAGGGATGTATCTAAATACTTTTATATCATTAATAGGAATTGCTATACCAGTAGCTGTATTATTTGACCTATTATTAGATAAAAATAGAAAAGCAAATCCAAAAGATAAGAAAACAGATTGGTTTTATAAAAATGAACAATTTGATAGAAAAATGGATGATCGTGCAGATAAAAATAATTATAGAACATTATAATGTCCCCACTGGCCCACTGGTTCCGGGATTAAATGGGGACGTCAGGGTTAAATAGGAACGACTTTGATTTAGAGCAGATTTATGATTATCTGAATATAGAATAGACCCAAAAAAGGAAGTGAAAATAGTGAATAACGAAAATAAAATCAACCTTAACTGGTATCCTGGTCATATGGCAAAAACCAGAAGGCAGATACAAGAAGATTTAAAAATAATAGATATTGTCATTGAATTACTAGATAGCAGAATACCAATCTCTAGTCAAAATCCTGATATAGCAAGTATAACAAAAGGAAAAAAGAAAATAGTTGTATTAAACAAATGTGATTTGGCAGACGAAAAGCAAAATCAATTATGGTTACAATATTTCGAAAAAAACAATTTACCAGCTGTGTTAACAGACTCAAATTCAGGAAAGGGAATCGACCAATGTATTCGAAAAATTGAAAATATTATGAATGCAGATTTACAAACACAAGCTGATAAGGGAAGAATTGGAAAAAAAATAAGAGCTATGATACTTGGCATACCAAATGTTGGAAAATCATCTTTCATTAATCGAATCTCCAAGAGGACAACAGCAGGAGTAGGAAATAAACCAGGTGTAACCAAGCAAAAGCAATGGATTCGAATCAATGACAAAATAGAATTGCTAGACACACCAGGTGTACTATGGCCAAAATTTGAAAGTGAAGAAGTTGCTTTAAATTTAGCTTTTACAGGAACGATAAAGGAAGACATATTAGAAAGAGTAGATATTGCCTATTACCTAACGAAATTTTTAATAGAAAACTACAGAACCAAGCTATGTGAAAGATACAAAATTTCAGAACAATTTATCGAAGAAAAGCTTGCACAAGAACAATCAGAAAATGAAAACATTTATGAGATTATGCTTGCAATAGGAAGAAAAAGAGGTTGTATTATTTCTGGAGGCAACATAGACGAAGAAAAAACAGCAAGAATTATATTAGATGAATTCAAAAACGGAATCATTGGAAAAATTACAATCGAATGTGTATAACATTCAAGTAGCTTTTTTAGGCAAAATACGACAAAAAAGGAAGTAGAAAATGGAAGAATGGATTAATTTAAACCGACCAGAAAAAGAAATCAACTTACTATCACCACTAACATGGGCCTATGTAGGTGATTGTGTTTATGAATTATATATAAGAACCAATTTAGTCAATCAAACCAATTTAAAGCCACACAAATTACACATTGAAACAATTAAGTATGTAAAAGCAAAAAGTCAAGCAAAGTTTTTGGAAGAAATTTATGATAAATTAACAGATGAAGAAAAAGATATTGTAAGGCGTGGCAGAAATGCAGAAAGTCATCATTTGCCGAAAAATGCAAATGTGCAAGAGTATAAATATGCTACAGCTTTTGAAGCTTTGATTGGTTATTTATATTTAACGAAAAAGTTTAGAAGATTAAAGGAGATACTATGTCTTTGTGATGAAATCGGAGTATCAAGATAGGTGCACTGTCTTTGAGCTATATGTTTGTTTTCTCACTAAAAAATATAAGAGTAGGCTGAGACTAGTAACCGAAATTTGCAAAAAAGTCAAAACTTAGTTGACGAAATCAAAAAAAAATGATATAACTAATAAGTATTGACAAGGCCCCTTGGTCAAGCGGTTAAGACGCCACCCTCTCAAGGTGGAATCATGGGTTCGATTCCCGTAGGGGTCACCAAAAC
>CANOYI010000079.1 GCA_947571515.1 uncultured Clostridium sp.
CCTGTAGCAGCAAATTTGATTGGTTTTCCTGTCACTTTTTTTACGGATAATGCTGCACCACCTCTGGTGTCACCATCTAATTTGGTTAATACTACACCATCGATTCCGAGAGCTTCATTGAATTTTTCAGCTACATTAACCGCATCTTGCCCTGTCATACTGTCCACTACTAACATGATTTCATGTGGTTTCATATTAGCTTTTAAATTCTTCAATTCTTCCATTAAAGCTTCATCAATGTGTAAACGTCCCGCAGTATCTAGTATAATGACATCATTTAATTTTGATATAGCTGTTGACATGGCTTGTTTGGCTATGTGAACAACATCTTTTGAAGTTTCATTGGCAAATACGGGAATGTTTAATTGCTTTCCTACTACTTGTAATTGCTCGATAGCAGCTGGTCGATAGACATCACATGCTACTAACAATGGTTTTTTTCCTTGTTTTCTTAATAGATTGGCAAGTTTTCCTGCTGTTGTTGTTTTACCAGAACCTTGTAATCCTACTAACATAATAACCGTTGGTGGATTTGGCGTAAAATTAATCTTACTTTCCGTTCCTCCGAAGTAATTCCACTAATTCATCTTTTACAATTTTAATAACTTGTTGCCCTGGTGTTAAAGATTTTAAAACATCTTGCCCTACTGCTTTTTCTCCGAATGGTTGCTACAAAGTCTTTTACAATTTTATAGTTGACATCTGCTTCTAAAAGAGCAAGTTTTACTTCTCTCAACATTTCCTTTAAATCTGATTCTGTTATTCTTGCTTTTCCTCTGATCTTTCTTGTTATTTCTTGTAATCTGGAAGATAATCCTTCAAAAGCCACTATTCATCACATTCCTTCCTAGTTAATCCTTCTTTTGTTTTGAAAAAATTGTTACTTCATTCGTGCAAAATAAGCTCAATTCTTAGACTAAACAATTTAACTCTCTCTTAATGCTTTCTAAAATCTGAGCAATTTCTTGATCCGAATCGTTTTTTTGAATTTTGGTTAATTCTGCTAACACTTTCTCGATTCTTTTTTCTTGATTCAACATCCTTTTCATAAACATTAGCTTTTCTTCATATTCAAAAAGCTTTTTTTCCCCCTTTTTCAAAATGTCCCTAACAGCTTGTCTTGTTATATTATTATTTTCTGCAATCTCTGATAATGACAAGTCGTTGTTATAGTAGTCATCTATGATTTCATACTGTTTTTTGGTTAATAATTTTCCGTAAATTTGATTTAACATGCTAATTTTTACCTTATTTTCCATAGAAACTACCTCTCTTCTTTTTGTAATGCTAATATACTTTACACCATTTTTTTCATTTTGTCAAGAGGAAATGTGCAATGGGCACGTTTCTTTTTGAACATGGGTTACTGGTCAGCCTACTCTTATATTTTTTAGTGAGAAAAAAATAGTAGGGCTGAACAGTAACGAACATGACAGGAACAACCCCTAAAATTACCACTTATGGGGGGAAACCCTTATCTATTTTTATAAAAGACGAATGCGACTGAAATAGTTTTACAAATTCTTAAACAAAAGCCATAAAGGGTCCTGTTTTCGGGTATTGTTATGGCTTTTGTTTTAGAATTTGTTAACGTTATGCAAGGTAGCCGAGGAATTTATAAAAATAGATAAGGGTTTCCCCCCATAAGTGGTAATTTTAGGGGTTGTCCCTGCCATGTTCAAAAAGAAACGTCCCCATTGCACATTATCCAAGTTTTGCAAAAATAATACATATTATTCCAATTATAGCAACAGTAAGTGCAGTTCCTCCAACTGTTAATAATATAGTTGCTAATGGAGATAATTTCTTTTTCCCTACTTGTTTTTCTTCGTTTTCCATCTCTTGCTTCCTCCTTTGTATATTATTAATTCATTTATGCTGTTATCATATTACATTTTTTTTATTTTGTCTATATTTTTTTGCATTTATTTTACATCTTTTAAAACTTTAATTCTAAAAAACGCTATCCCACCCACAATCATTACTAAAATCATAGCAACTATCATAAAGAAACCATTTCCTGCAAAAGGAATTATTTTATTCGCTATGGTAGTATCTTGGCTACTAGTGTGATAGGTTTGTATATTAGTATTTCCTCTATTACCATTATTGTTAGCATTATTATAATTGCTTCTATTATTACTGTTATTATTGCTATTCTGATTGCTACTACTATTGTTATCGTATTTAATTTCGTTACCATCTTTATAAATATCATCGTCTGTATTCGTTTTTGCTTTTACTATAATAGTGCAACTTGCCACTTTATTCCCATCTTCTGATGTAGCTGTTATGGTTACTTTTCCTTCAGAAATAGCTGTTATCACTCCTGTTGCTGACACCGTAGCTATCTTTTCATCTGAAGTTTTCCATTTAACATTTTTATTCGTTGCATCTGATGGAGAAAAAGTCACAACAAGATTAAGCGTATCTCCCTCTTGTAGCTCCAGATTTGTTTTATTTAATGCAATCTTTTCTACTGATTTTTTAGAATTACTAGGTTTTTTCCCAGTTTCATCTTCTGTTGCTTTTGCTGCATAAGTAGTAAACGCCTTGATACATGTACTAGAATTGTTCAAGCTATATTGTTTTCCTCCTGAATGAATAATCGTTTTATTCACATCATCCCATTTTGAACCATCTTTTGAAATAAAACACTCTTCATCTTTCGCAGTTGCCTTATCAAAAAAGTCACTTGTGCCTGCTAATCCAAAAGTCTTATAATTTACTTCCATAGGTATATAGGCACCTTCTTGATTGGTATATTTTACTTTAATCACAAATTTATCACCTGTTAATTTGACTGGTTCTGCAAATTTCACTGTATGATATCCTGTTTCTAAAGCTTCTAATGGTTTGGCTACTAACTTAGCTTGTTCTATCTCATCACTACTTGGATTGATATAAACTTCTACTCCTGATGTACTAGCTATATATAACCCTACTTCTTGTATGTATTCATCTTGATTGTCTATTTTTTCTCTTGTATACTTATTAGCAACATAAACATTACTTCCACCTAGAGGAATTCCTGTATTCATTCCTAATTCATCATGTTGATAAATTTTATCATAATCTTTTTTATTATTTTTATATTCTTCTATCTGTTTGATTCCCATTAAAGCTTCTTCCATACAAGCATCTTCATAAGATATATAAAAATAGCCACCATTCCCCCATTCAGCTCCATAAGAATTCAATGCAATATAAGCACCTTTTTCTATTGGTTTCGTTCCATTTTTAAACTGATCTACACTATAATTATCATCCCAACCAATAATAGAAACTACATGATTTGGTTGTTGTCTATTATTATAGTTATTATAATTGTAAGATACTGTACTTGCCTGATAATAATTTATTTCATCCATATACATATCAGCCGATACTGCTCCATATGCTTTGATATGTTTTTTTACTAAATCCCTTGTTGCCTTTACTTCTTCTGCTGTATATGACTTTGTGCAACTGCTATCACTAAAATATTGTATTTTACCGTTATCTATCTTTTTGTAAATACTTGGAAATTCTGTTACTTCTTTTATTCTTGCTGCAATTGTTTTATCCAAACTTCCCACACTTACTATATCCTTATATTTGGTTGTATCACTATATACACTTGCAAACGGCATTTGGCTTTCTTCCACTGGACCATGTCCACTCAAACTATATGCTGTTGATAATCTTGGACCTGCACCACTTCCCAAAGTTCTATTAAACATTTTGGTCGTTACATATTCAATATGCATTGGTGAATATTCCTTTGATGCTTTATTTTGTTGTTTCGTAATACTAGTTTCTAAAATAGTAGAAAAAGAAAATGCCCAACAAGCACTAGAACCTTTTTGGTTTTTTATATTGATTTTGGCTATATTATCTTTTAGATGATAAGAACTCTCAAGTGTTGATTCATTACTTAAAAGAGCATTGTAAGTAGAACGTTTAATAGCATCTTTTAGTTCTGCATTATCCTGTATAATGTCCACATTAGAATCGATCGATAATTTTGCCGCATGCACTTGTGAAAAGCAACCCAAAAATAGTATGATCAAAATTAATATTATATTTCTTATTTTTTTCATTTAGTTTCCTCTTCTTTCTTATGTTTCTATTTTATCATATTGGTCATACTTTTTTCTGCATGTCATCAAAAATTAATATATTTGTAATAAAAAAGAAAAGAAGCTTTTATTAGAGACTGCTGAAAAAGTAGCCTCCTTTTATTGTTCTCTTCTCTTAAAAGTTTATCTATTTTTTATGAAGTAACAATTCTGGGGGACCAGCAAGAATACAGTCTGTTATGTAATTACAGACTGTTCGCAGCTGGGAGTTACAAATAAAAAATAGATAAACTTTTGAATTGAAAATAATATAGTTAATTTATTTCTATTCTTTTCTCAATTCTGCTCCTAATTGTTTTTCTAACTCTGAAACAATTGTCTCCATGGTGCCATTCACTTCTTTGTCACTTAACGTTTTATTCTTATCCCTAAAAATCAAAGAATAAGCTACACTTTTCTTATATTCTCCTAACTTCTCGCTTCTATAAATATCGAATAATTGCATCCTTTCTAATAATTTTTTTGCTTTTTTCATCACAATTTTTTCAATTTGCCCAACTTCTACCTCTTCATCTACAATTACAGCAATATCTCTTTCTACCGCTGGAAACTTAGGTACTTCTGTGTATTTTTTATTGGCTCTTGCATATTTTACAAGTTTTGTAATATTCACTTCCGCCAAATAAGCTCTTTTTGAAACCATATAATTGTCTAACACCTCTGGATGAACTTCCCCTAAAGTAGCAATTACGTCCATTCCCACTTTTACGTTTGCACATCTTCCTGGGTGATAAGAAGCATTTCCTGTTTCCTTTTCTACCTCGTAATGATTGACTGAAATAGCTTCTAATATATTTTCTACGATTCCTTTTAAGGTATAGAAATCCACATCTTCTCCATACATACCAATCGTTAAAATTTCCTCTTGTAGTGGAACTTCTCCTTTTTTCACTTCTTGTTTGACATCTTTATAACTTCTTGATAAATCAAATAATTTGACATTTTGATTTTTCTTATTGGCATTAGTTGCTAGTATTTGCATCATACTTGGTATTGTAGTTGGTCTCATCAATTTATATTCGTCACTTAATGGATTTTGTATGGTAATTGCATATTTCTTAATTTCTTCACTAATATTAGATAATTCTAAATCTTTTTCACTGACAAATCCATAGGTATAAATCTCTGAAAAACCACTATTAACTAAAACTTCTTTTATTTTCTTTTGGATGTTTTGCTCTTTGTTTCTAATTCCTAAGGTAGTATCTGCCTTGATGAGTGTGGTATCTAATTTGTCATAGCCATAAAAACGACCGATTTCTTCTGCCACATCTGCAACAAATTCCAAATCCATTCTGAAATATGGTGCTATTACCATATCTTTTTCAACTTTGATATCTAATTTTTCTAATATGTTTATCATTTCTTGTTTGGATAAATTAGTTCCTAATAAACTGTTAATTTTAGAAACATCAAATGGAATTTGATTGATTTTTTGCTTGGTTGGATAGACATCTATCTTTCCTTCTACCACTTCTCCTGCTCCTAATAATTCCACTAATTCAACAGCTCGATTGGCTGCTCTTAAAGTATTCTCAGCTGATAAACCTTTTTCAAAACGAGAAGAACTCTCGGTCCTTAGTCCTACTTTTTTAGCAGTTTTTCTAACACTTCCTCCATAAAACACAGCAGATTCAAATACAACTGTTTTTGTATCTGCTTCTATTTCTGAATTTAATCCTCCCATAACTCCTGCGATTGCTACTGCTTTTTTATCATCTGCTATGACCAAATTTTCTTCGTCTAATTGTCTTTCTTGCTCATCCAACGTTGTAATCTTTTCTCCCTTTTTGGCACGTCTTACCGTGATATGTTTTCCTTCAATGGAATGGATATCAAATGCATGCATTGGTTGCCCCATTTCTAACATAACATAGTTTGTAATATCTACAATATTATTAATACTTCTAATACCACAAGCTTTTAATCTTCTTACCATCCACTCTGGTGATGGTGCAATCTTTACATTTTTAACCATTCTTGCTACATAACGATAACACAAATCTGGTGCTTCGATATTTACCTTTAGACCTTCTAATTCTTGTTTTGTATCCACTTGCATTTCATCGATATTTTTTCTTGGATTTTTAAAAGGTGTGTTCAAAGATGCTGCTGTTTCTCTTCCTAACCCTTCCATCGATAAACAATCTGGTCTGTTAGAAGTAATTTCAAAATCAATGATATCTTCTTTCAAGTTAAGCACTTCAACAATATCTTTTCCCAACTCTTTTTCTAATTTTTTATCTAATATCATAATACCATGTTCAATTTGACCAGGATAATCTGCTAGTGTAAGATTTAGTTCTCCCACAGAACACATCATACCACAAGATTCTACTCCTCTTAGTTTCCCTTTTTTGATTTTCACACCACCTGGTAATTCTGAACCATCTTTTGCAATTGGCACAATATCTCCTTCTTTTATATTGTTAGCACCTGTTACAATTTGCAATTTTTCGGTTCCTACATCTACTTTTGTTACTACCAATTTATCGGCATCTGGATGTTTTTTAATCTCTAAAATTTTTCCGACTACTACATTTTTGATATCATTTCCTAATTGGTCGATTGTTTCTACTTTAGACCCTGTCATTGTTAAAATATCACCTAATGTAACACTATCTACATCAATATCACTATATTCTTTTAACCATTCAACACTTGCTTTCATAAACTTTTCTCCTTTTTCATTTGGATTGGGGAACGTTCCCTAAAATCCCTCTTTTCGGGATTTGGGAACACTTCTTACCATCCTTTTTTAATTTAATTCCAATCATGATTTTTTGACTGCGTCCCCAAAATCATGATTAAAATTGTTTTAAAAATCTAACGTCATTTTCAAATAATAATCTCATATCTTCAATTCCGAATTTTGCCATAGCAATTCTTTCTACGCCAAAACCAAAGGCAAATCCAGAATATTCCTCTGGGTCAATGCCACAATTTTTTAAGACATTTGGATGCACCATTCCACAACCTAATAATTCAATCCAGCCTTCGCCTTTACATACTCTACAACCTTTTCCGCCACAAACAAAGCAAGAAACATCTGCCTCTGCACTTGGCTCTGTAAATGGAAAATGATGTGGTCTAAATCTAATTTTTGTATTTTCTCCTAAACATTTTTTAGCAAACATCTCTAAAGTTCCTTTTAAATCTGTCATTGCTATATTTTTATCTACTACCAATCCTTCTATTTGATGGAATACTGGCGAATGAGTTGCATCCACACTATCGGAACGATAGACAGCTCCTGGACAAATAATTTTAATGGGTGGCTTTTGATTTTCCATAACTCTTGCTTGTACAGGAGAAGTTTGACTTCTTAAAACGATGTCTTCTGTAATGTAAAAAGTATCTTGTAAATCTCTTGCTGGGTGATCTGGCGGTGTGTTTAATTTGTCAAAATTATAAATTGCTTTTTCTACCTCTGGTCCATCTGCTATTTGGTATCCCATTCCTAAAAATATTTCTTCTACTTCTTCTATAATTTGAGTAATAGGATGTAATGACCCCAAATTCACTCTTTTGCTTGGCTCTGTAACATCTATATTTTCTGTTTCTAGCTTCTTTTCTAGTTCTTTTCTTTTAAATTCTTTTTCTTTTTGTTGGATTAATATTTCTAATTCATCTCTGACTTGATTGACTAAACTACCAATGACAGGTCTTTCTTCAGGAGTTAACTTCCCCATTCCCCTTAACACTGCTGTTAGCTCTCCTTTTTTTCCTAAGTATTTAACTTTTAAGTCATTTAGTTCCTTTTGCTCTTTACAATTTGTAATTTCTTTGATTGAATTTTCTTTGATCTCTACGATTTCTTTTTCCATCTTTGATTCCTTCCTTTCTAATTAATACTATCAACTTAAGGTGTAAAAAGCTAATAGCTTACACCTTAAGTTGACAGGCATTGCCTTTCTAATAAGGACGATACGTTCCAGTAGCCTTATACTGCCCATAACGATTTTCTCCATAATATTTTTCTAATCTATTTTTACTACCATTATCCAGTAATAATGTCTTTTGAAATTTTTTCCAAAGGTTTATTCGTATTTTATTGAAAAAATTATTTTTATTCTCAAATTGAAACGTAATAATATAAACGCCACAATCATTTAGTTTAACACTAACTTTTACTTTCTTGTTCGAGAATTCTTTTTTGGTTTCTTCTATACTTTTTTGTATTTCTTCCTTACTATAAATTCTAGAATCTAAATAATATTCTAAATTTTTATGTTGATCCATAATTCCACATCCTTTTCTGATTAGGAAAATACAACAAAAACCACCTCATCCAATTTTCTAGGACGAAATGGCTATCATTCGTGGTACCACCTAAATTTATTAGTATTATTCTACTAACCTCATTTTCGTTTTAACGGTTCGACCGCTTTTTCTTACTTAAGTTTTTGTTTATAGGAATGTTATCTTTACTTCCTAATCATAAAAATATATTTTCGGAAAAAGACCTAAAAAGTGAAATTTCAATATATTTCATAGAAATGGCTTTCAGCCTTGACCATTTTCTCTTTTCTCTATGTGCTAATATATTTACTTTGCTTTTTAATTGGTTTTCTTTACTTACTGATGAATATTCTAACATGTTTTTTATTATTTTACAAGTAATTTTTTAAAATTATTTAGTTGCCTTTTATTACAATTTTAACTTTCGACTTTTTTGCAAATTTCTCGGCTATTGGGCATTTGATATTAAAAAGCATTACAGATTTTGGATAAGCTAAGCTTTCGTAGAAAATGTATTT
>CANOYI010000080.1 GCA_947571515.1 uncultured Clostridium sp.
CTGTGTTAATAGACTTTTCAACCATGTTCGTACCTCCTCAATATTTTTTATTTGTTTATTTGAAAATTCATTATATTGTCTTAACCTATATTTTATATCTTTCTCATTACTTGGTCGTAAAACTTCTAATTGTTCTTCAACTTGTGAAAGAGCATTTTTTCGTTGTTTAAATTTTTCTAAATTCTCTTCCATATAATTTTTTCCCTTATTTTTTCGGTTTAGTTAACTATACAAAGCTCTGTCATATCTCTATCATTGCTCTGTCAATTTATATTTTTTGTTAGGCGACTTTTCCTTGTCATCAGTAGTTTCAATCTTTTTGTCTTGTAAAAATTTTCTTAAAATTCTTCTAACTGTACTATCAGATAATTCTGTTTGCTCAATAATATCTTTTGCACCAATTATAACATTTCTTTTTATACAATCTAATACTTTTATTTCGTTTTCAGAAAGTAGTAATATAGATTTATCTTTCATTTCTTTTGAATTATTCATTTCATCTATTGTATTATCAATCATTTTTAGCATAAACTCTATAAACTCAGTAGATTCTCCAGCATTATTGCAATTTTGAATAGCTGTATAATATTCTTCTTGATTTTTCTTTATCATACTTTCAATAGGTAAAAACTTAAATGCTTTTTCCCAATTTGATAAAATTGCAGTTTGCCATATTCTCGCAGTTCTTCCATTTCCATCGTGAAATGGGTGTATAAACACAAATTCATAATGAAATATAGAAGATAAAATAAGTGTATTTATTGTATCTTTAACTTCGTTCATCCAACTAAATAAATTATCCATTAAACTTGGCACTAATCTGTGTGGTGGAGCCATAAATATTTGGGCATCGCCATCATAAACAGCCTCGCCATGATTTCTAAATTTACCTACATCTTTTTCAACTAAAAAAGTGAATATTCCGTGTATTTTCTTTAAGTCATCCACAGAATAAGGATTTATTTTATCAATTTGCTCATAAGCTTCATAAGCATTTTTAACTTCTTGAATATCTTTTTGTTCTCCGAATTACAGGTTTCCCATTTATAACATCTTCTACTTGAAATAGAGAAAGTTGATTATTTTCAATAGCAAGTGAAGAATGTATAGATCTAATTCTTGATTTTCTTCTTAATTCTGGGTATTTATTTAAACACTCATAATAGTTTGCTTCTCCAATTTTTTTCATTATGTCTGATACATAATTTAACATTTTATCAGTAATTTTATATGGTGGATAATTTATTTCCATATTTGACCTCCAATTTTGCCAATGCCGTTGGAAAATTCATTTTTATTTTTTATTTCTTGCTCTACTTTTATAAACATTTTCTTGATTTTTACAACTAAATGTATCATATTCAGTTTTTGGCTTTGGTGCTGTAAATGCTTTGCCACAATGTTTGCAAAGTTTCAAATATTTCTTTTCTTCTATTGCAAATAATTTAAAATCTTCATCTATGTATTCCTTTAAACTTCTTACATGTATTGTAATTCCATTATATTCTAAATTAGTTCTAATATGGTTTGATTCTAGTTTTTCAATTAAAGAATGATTTTCCAAGTCAATCCAATTAATTTTGCTCCATCTTCAATAATATCACTAAAATCACTTGAAATTATTGTTATATATTTTGCCAATATTCCATTAAATTTATATTATCCATATTCTCGTTCCTTTTTTAATTATATTCATATTATAGCATTTATTTTGAAAATTTACTACATATTATTGATATTATTTTCAAGTATCCAATTATATAGTTTTTCTTCCTAATAAATTAGTAAAGAAGGATAGACTGAAACAAATGTTTTGTCTGCAGGCAAAACAAAAAATGTACTTGCTACTACCTAACAAATACATTTTTTAGATGTTACAGAAAACTTGGTGATTTTCTGTTCGCTTTTTTGTTTGGTGCCTTGAACTGGAATCGAACCAGTGACACAAGGATTTTCAGTCCTTTGCTCTACCAACTGAGCTATCAAGGCATCTAAAAATGAATATAAAAAAAATGGCGACCCGGAACGGGCTCGAACCGTCGACCTCTAGCGTGACAGGCTAGCGTTCTAACCAACTGAACTACCGGGCCATATAAATAAATTTTTATCTTGTATAGAGCTTTTCCCTTTTCAGTCGAAAAATTCCTACAAGATAAAAAAAGATGGTGGTCGCTATAGGGCTCGAACCTATGACCCCCTGCTTGTAAGGCAGATGCTCTCCCAGCTGAGCTAAGCGACCGTTTCGTCTTTCAACGAAATTTATTATACTAATTTTTTACATACTTGTCAAGTATTTTTTGGATTTTTTTAGTTGTTTTTTCTTCTATTCGGTTTTCCCCTTGTGTTTCTAGCATTTCAAGGCATATTTTTTGCTTATTTCTTTGCACTAGCTATGAAATAGTTTTTTATTATTTCTTTTATTTTTGCAAATAGTTCTTCTTTCTCATCATTAGAATAATATCCATCAATTTTGCCTATCACTTTTCCTGATTTAAATATTAATATAGATGGTAATTCCTCAATATCATATTTTTTTATAAATTCATCTGTTTCCACTTCTAATTTTCTATAGGCTAAATTATCATCCTTTAAGTTGTCAAAGATTTCCTTAACAGGTATTGATTTAATTAAACATTCCTCTGAATCTTCATTAAATACTTCTACCAATACAGTTCTTTTAGTGGAGATTACTTTTTGTAATTCATCTTCTTTACAATAAAATGGCATATTGATTGGTTGAGCACCATATCGATCTACCATTAAATCTTTAATGGTTCTTTTATCTTCTTCAATTTCTTTTTTTATTTTTTGTAACTCTTCTTCATCTTTAGCAAATCTAATGGCTCCCACCTCACAACTTTCTGTTGAAGTAGCACATTTTCCACAATTAATACATTTGTTTTCGTCTATTTCTAATGTCTTTTTTTCAGCATTCCATTGAAATGCTCCAACTGGACAAACTTTTATCCCATTACAAGCTTCTGCATTATCGCAAACCTTAAAATTAATAATTACTGGCATTTTTATTTTCTCCTTCTCAACATCTTTATTATCTTTTCTAAAGTTTCTACAAATTGTTCAATCTCTTCTTCTGTATTATATTTTCCTAAACTAATCCTTATGGAAGAGCTATTACTTAAATCTGCTCCCATAGCTGTCAGTACATGAGATGGTTCCATATTTTGTGAGTTACAAGCTGAACCAGTTCCAATATAGATACCCTGATTTTCTAAAAGTAACAATATTTCTTCTCCCTTTATCCCTTTAAATGCTATATTGGTAGTATTTGGAAGTCTATTTTCTAAATCACCATATATATAGCAATCTTCTATTTTTTCTTTAATTTTCATTTCCATTAAATCTCTCAAATGTTTTATCTTTTCATTCGTCTTATTAGCATCATCAAGAATTATCTTAACTGCTTTGCCAAGTCCAATGATATAAGGTACATTCTCTGTTCCTCCACGTCTATTATTTTCTTGATGTCCAAATATTAATGGTGTAAACTTTATTCCCTTCTTTACATACAAAACGCCTATCCCCTTTGGTGCATACATTTTGTGACCTGATAAGGATAATGTATCAATGTTCATGTCTTTCACATCTATTTTTACTTTTCCCACTGCTTGAACGGCATCACAGTGGAATAGAATATTATTCCCTTTGGCTATTTTCCCTATTTCTTTAATCGGATAAATATTTCCTATTTCATTATTAGCCATCATAACTGTTATTAAAAAAGTATCTTTTTGAATCGCATTTTTTAATTCTTCTAAATCAATTCTTCCTTTTTCATCTACTGACAAATAAGTAATGCTATATCCTTTTGATTCAAGATATTTCATGGTTTCCATGATAGAAGCATGTTCTATTTTGGTTGTGATAATATGTTTTTGCTTCGGATGATTATTAACTGCATTCATAATCGCTGTTGCATTACTTTCACTGGCGCAACTGGAAAATATGATTTCGTCTTCTCTCGCATTTAGTAATTTTGCTATATTTTTACGCGCTTCTGCTATTTTTTCTTTTATTTCTTTACCAAAGGAATAAATACTGCTTGGATTCCCATAGCTATCTTTTAAGTATGGAAGCATTTCTTCTAATACTCCATCATCACATTTTGTAGTAGCATTGTTATCTAAATAAATTTTTGAGTTCACATCTTTCACCTCTTTCTTCTATACTTTTGTATTAAAAAAATATATTTTCTTCTAAATCATCTGGATACTCTAATTCTATTTCCAAAGTATTCTCATTTTTATCTTTTTAAAGCTCTATACTTGGCAGTTGTTAGCTCCATGATATAAGAATCAATACTAGGAGCCCCATTTTTCTTAGCCAACTCGATTTCTTTTTCAATATCATATGGTACTCTGATAAATTGAATTCCTATCGAAGACCTTTGCTTAGAACCATATTCCCCTTCTAAAATACAATAATAGCTTTGTGTTGTTTCCTCCATATTCGTTATCGTTTCATCATAATTAGGAGATTCTACTACATTTCCAACACTTCCTACATTAATGATGGTTTTATTTTGTAATTTTTGCATATATTGTTTATGAATATCCCCATATAATACTATATCTGGTTCATTTCCATTTTCATCTTGAAACATAATCTTTTTCTTTTCAATTGGATCAATATCAAAAATTCTATAATCAAAATCATTTTTGGTTGCATGAAACATTCTAATATGACTTCCACTTATCCATACGTCTTTATACATTGGTAAATTGTCCAAATATTGTATTCTTTCTTTTCCTAATTTCTCTTTGTGCCATTCCATATGTTTTTTTATCGGATTAACAGCATGATTATCGGCATTTCCTTTTACTACTATTTCGCATTTTTCTCTTATAATATCTACTACTTCACAAGGAGATGAGCCCCTTAATACTAAATCTCCTAGACAGAAAATTCTACTGATATTTCTCTTTTTTATATCTTCTAATACCGCTTCTAGTGCTACCAAATTCGAATGAATATCTGATATGATTGCTATCTTTTCCATTATCTTTCTCCTTCTTTTTTCTACTTCCAATCTTTGTTTAAATCTCTACTCATTTTTATCATACAAATTAATGCAACTGTAATAAACAATAATAATATCTTTAGCCAAGACATATTTTGTGTAATTCCTACCATCCACAATACCAAAAATCCAAGCACACGTGCCATATTAAGATAAACCTCTCTAAATATAAAATATTCTGTATTGAACTTATCTTTATAAATACCTTCACTCGAATAGTTAAATAATCTTGTTTCTGTGATATTAAGCAATATATTTACAAAAATATAATAAACTATATTATAAAGAACAATCGTATAAATATTAATAGAACAAATCATACATACAAAACTAATTAGTATAAATAGAAAAGATATCTTCAAAATCTTATTTTCTCTATTTTCCTTATAATATTTAGCAAACCAAAACATGCTAATTACTGTTAAGATAGCAAAAATCGATGTCCAAGCACCTAATTCTAAGTCATTTTTCAATTCATATATAATCAGTAAAGAAACCACCAATTCCATTACTCCATATACCGTAATTCCTTTGAAAAATTCAATCTGATATAGCTTTTTTATTTTTTGGTCTTTTTTCATAATGCTGATGAATTCTCTTAAACGAAGCCCATCTTCTTGTATATTTCCATTTTGCATGAATAGACTTAACCCAAATCGCAATAAAGAAAATATTAGTATTAGCATAGCTGCCACTTCATAAGAGCTAAATGTAATATAAGCTCCTAGAAATGTTGGTATAACAATTCCAGCTATATTTTTCGTCGCTTCTTTATATCCTTGATATTTACTTCTTTCTTTACTTTCTACTTGTTCAGACTCAATCATATTAAATGGGAAGCCTGTCGTTGCTGTTGTAATTCCATTAACGATACCAATTAAATAAACATAGTCTACAATTTTTTCTTTTAATAGGATGATTAAAAATATATTAAATGCCTTAATTGCTATGCCAAGTCGATATAATCTTATTTTATTTTTTCTTTTTATGTAGTCACTAGCAATAAAGGCTCCTATGGTAGCTATTATGTAGGTAACAATATGATAGATGGCTAGATATATCATATTTTGTTCTGATATTTTATAAAAATATGATGCTAAAAATGTTGTTAAAAATATGTCTATTACTTTTCCAATTGCTTTATCACATACTAAAATTTTTGCTGGTTTTGATATACTATTTTTGGACATTGTTTTTCCTTCTTTTTATATTTGTTCTAATTAACTCTTCTATTTTATTCCTTTTCTTTTGGCATTATATCTAATATTCTTTATAACTTTTCTATAAAAGAATCAAATAATCGCTTGCTGTAGATATCATTTAAAAGTGATTCTGGATGCCATTGAATGCCAAGAAAGAATTTTTTATTTTTATCTTCTATCGCTTCTAATATGTTATCTTCGCTATATGCTACACAATCTAAGTTGGTATAAGGAATTTGCCTCATATGTCTACTGTTAACCTTTATTTTTTCTTCTCCTATGATTTTATATAGTAAACTGTCTTTTTTTATGATAATATTGTGAACATATTCTTCTTCCCTACAATGATTTCCACTTTCGATTTCCGTCCTTACTTTTCCATTAAATAATTTTCCCATCGTTTGCATTCCTAGACAAATTCCTAGTGTTGGTTTGTCAATTTCATGTAAATATTTTATGATTTTATAGTCTATTTCATATATTTTAGAGCCACCTGGAGCTATTATGCCATCACAAAAGTCTAGGATTTCTTTTATACTTTCCCATTCATTATCGTTTTCAAATATAATGGGTATAATAATGATATTTACATCATATTTTCTTAAGTATTTTATGACTTCCCTTTTGCATCCATATAGTTCTATCTCTTTGTAGTCTGCTATGTATTCTCTTGCTATAATGCCAATTGTTTTTTTCATTGTTCTACTTCCTTGTCTTAATTTTTGATTTTACCTTCTTTGTTCTTTTGCTATTGGACTTCCCAAATCCTCAATATTTCATTTATATTTCCGTATACTGTATTCCTTTAAATATTTCCTTAAATCCCATACTTTTATAAATTTTTTCTGGATAAAAACCTGTTTCTGTTTGTAATACTGCTTTATCAATTCCTATTTGTGTTAATCTTTTAAATATATGTGACATGAATTGTTTACAAATTCCCATTCTTCGAAAATCTATATTTGTAGTAACATTATAGATATAAGCAATTTCTTTTTCATACATAATTGTCATAGTTCCTACTATTTGTTCCTTATATTTAGCTATATAATGTTCAGTTGTAAATTTACTATCTACAAAACAACTTCTTTTTATTGCTTCCATTACACTTTCGGATACTCCATTATATGGGTCTTGTTCATTATTTCTTTTATTTTTGCAAAATCTTCTTCAAATTCTTTTGCATTTTTTGCTTTTATATTGATTGCTAAGTTTAGATAGTCATCATCAAATTCTTCTAATAAGATGATTGTAAATCTATCTTGGTCTAATCTTTTTGATTTCTCAAATAACAATCTTTGTCCTTCGTAATTAAAGTCTTGTATTTTTTCAAGGTCAATCATAAATTTTCCTCCTAATTCTCATCTTCATCAAATATAAATTTTTGAATTGCCTTTGCAACACCACTATCATTATTACTTGTAGTTACAAAATCTGCTTTTTCTTTTAAATATGGTTCTGCATTTGCCATTGCTATTTTTAGTCCTGCACATTCAAACATTGATATATCATTACCTCCATCACCCATTACCATTATTTCTTCTTGTTTTATTCCTAGTTTATCTGCTAAAATCTGTATTGCATTCTTTTTGCTACAGCCTTTTTTTATCATATCTATATATTTTGATTCAAATGTACCTGCTTCTGTTTTGCATAAATAATTACAAATAATGGATGGCTCTATCTCTTCTAATGTATTTATCTTTTTAATAATTTTTTCTAATGCTGAACTGTTCCCTCCTATTAAACATAACAATTTTGTAAGATTTGAATTGTTTTTTATTACATTTTCTATATTTTCTACTTTCGTTTGCTTTCCACTTAGATTATTACCTGAATTTTCTAATCTTTTACTGTCCTCTGCTTCTATTATCACTTGTTCATCTGTATAAAGCATCATGTAATCTGCATTTTCTTGTAAAAAAATATTTCTAAGATCTAATACCTCTTCATTTGTAAAAGTAACTTTGTGAATATATTGGTTTGTTTCACTATCCTTTATGATTGCACCATTGCATGCAATGATATAATTGGCAAAACAATTACCATATAAATTACCTATTTCATTTACATATCCTAATGGTCTACCTGTTGCAATTACTGATATGATTCCTTTTTCCTGATAGGCTCTTTTAACTAAATTTATATTTTCTTTACTGATTTCTTTGTAGTCATTTAATAATGTTCCATCTAAATCTAAGATTATCATTTTATACATAATTTTTTACTCCCTAATATTAATTTAATTTCTTTTAATATAAGCATTTTCAATGTATTTAGGTTATCCTCCAAAATTATTATTTTATTTTTTTATAAATATTTTCACAAGATTTACAAGTGATTTTCATTTCATAACTAGACACTTTTTTATCTAATACAGTAATTAAAGGTTCACTATCTTTGGGACAACATAGTCTATTTTTTATAATAACTAATTCATCCTTACAATTTTTGCCTATCTCACTATCTTCAAAATCCAATATTGCACTACCACTGCTACCACAATTACATTGATATTTTAATTCCAATCTATCATAAGTAGAATAGCATAGATACCCTATATTTTCATTACACTTATCACAATACATCCATCCACCATAATTAGTTGCTA
>CANOYI010000081.1 GCA_947571515.1 uncultured Clostridium sp.
GCTTTATTAAGTTTTTGTTACATTTTTTTCTGTTTTTTGTCCTTTTTCTTAGGGAAATCTACATCAACTAATATTAAATTGACATATAAAATGAATACTCCTTGGGAAAATTCTAATAAAAATCAATGAATCATATCGAAACAAAATAGAGAGATAAAAAGCCTAATTTAGATAGTAGTGTTCGTAGACTAGAGAAAATGGATACTCAACTAAAATTAGAGTAACTATAAATTTTAAGGAAGTAAGTTCATAATAACTTACTTCCTTGATTCTTTATAAATTATCTTTTATTTCTGGGAACAATTTATATAAATTGTAACCCAGTAAATTATCAAAATATTCTTTTAATTTATAAAAGTTTTCTTAATTCTCTCAATTGCTTCGATTGAATTTTCTTTTGTTCCAAAAGCTGTTAATCTAAAATAGCCTTCTCCATGTGCTCCAAATCCGCTTCCTGGTGTTCCTACTACATTTGCCTCTTCCAAAAGTTTATCAAAAAATTCCCAAGATGTCATACCTTCTGGCACTTTTAACCAGATGTAAGGAGAATTAACGCCTCCGTAAACGGTAAATCCTGCTTCTTCTAAGCCATCTTTGATAATCTTCGCATTTTCTAAATAAGCCTTAATATTTTCTCTAATTTGTCGTTTACCTTCGTCTGAATAAGTTGCTTCTGCTGCTCTTTGTACAACATAAGATACGCCATTAAATTTAGTACAAGTTCTACGATTCCATAATTTATTAAAACTAACTTCTTCCCCTGTCTTTGTATACCCCTTCAACTCTTTTGGAATCACTACATAAGCACATCTGACGCCTGTAAATCCTGCTGTTTTAGAGTAACTCTTAAATTCAATCGCAACCTCTTTGGCACCTTCTACTTCATAAATACTATGTGGCACATTTTCCTCTGTGATAAAAGCTTCATAAGCAGCATCATATAAGATAATGGATTGATTTTCTTTGGCATAATTTACCCATTTTTTTAATTCTTCCTTCTTTAATACGGTACCAGTTGGATTGTTTGGAAAACATAGATAAATCATATCCATTTTTTCCTTTGGTAATTCTGGTATAAAATTATTTTCCGCTGTTACTGGTAAATACGTAATACTTCTTCCAGACATGATGTTGGTATCTAAGTAAACTGGATATACTGGGTCAGTTATTGCAACTTTATTACTTTGTGCAAAAATATCTACAATATTACCACAGTCACATTTTGCTCCATCGGATACAAAGATTTCATCTTCTGCAATTTCTACCCCTCTAGCTTTATAGTCATTTTCTACAATTGCTTTTCTTAAAAACTCATAACCTTGTTCTGGTCCATATCCTTTAAATCCTTCCGCTGTTCCCATTTCATCTACCGCTTTATGCATAGCTTCTAAGCAAGCTGGTACAATTGGCTTGGTAACATCTCCAATTCCTAATTTAATTATTTTTTTATCTGGGTTTTCTTTTGTAAATTTTGCTAATTTTTTCGCTATCGTAGAAAATAAATAGCTATCTTGTAATTCTAAAAAATTTTCATTAATAAAACTCATAATTCCTCCTTCTCTAAAAAGTATCATAAACTTTTTAGCAGACCACCAATAAATCTAAACCGTAATTTTTCTCTACATTTCTCCTTCAAATACAGTAACTGCTGGTCCTGTCATATACACATGATTGTCTTCTTCATTCCACTCAATCTCTAAAGTTCCTCCGAAGTAACTCTACATAGGCATGTCGATTCGTTAATCCATTCAAACTACAAGCAACTAGTGTAGCACAAGCACCAGTTCCACATGCTAGTGTTTCTCCTGATCCCCTTTCCCAAACTCTCATTTTGATATGTTCTTTATCTAAAATTTCTATAAATTCTACATTCGTTTTATTGGGAAATACAGAAGCCTTCTCTAAAATTTTTCCATATCTTTTAACGTCAAAATTTTTCGTATCCTCTATAACTGTAATCGCATGTGGATTTCCCATTGATACACAAGTGAGCGTAAATTGTTTATCTAATGATTTTACTTTTAAATTTTTCACTGGTTTTTCGATTGCCATAACTGGTATTCTTTCTGGTTCTAAAATGGGTTCTCCCATATCGACTCTAACCGTTTCTACTTTGTTATTTGTTACATTTAATTTTAACGTTTTAATACCAGCCAATGTCTCAATCGTTACTGCTGTTTGATCTGTTAATCCTTTATCATATACGAATTTTCCAACACAACGTATGCCATTTCCACACATTTCCGCTTCGCTTCCATCTGAATTAAACATCCTCATTTTAAAATCTGCTACATCACTCTTACAAATTAGAATGAGTCCATCTGCCCCAATACCAAAGTGTCTATCACTAACAAATTGAGCTAGCGATGATTGGTTTTCTATTCTTTGATGAATTGCATCCATATATACATAATCATTCCCTAGCCCCTGCATCTTTGTGAATTTTATCATTTTAATCGTTCCTCTCTTAAGACGTACTATCGTTTGAAATATAGTCATATCTCGTTGTCTAGTATTCTATCATATGCCTATTTTTTTGTAAAGAGTCGCATTACTTTAAGTTTCGACTTTTTTGCAAATTTCGTTATTGTTCAGCCTACTCTTATACTTTTTAGTGAGAAAACAAATAATAAGACTAGTAACCAAATTTCTCCGTTAGGTGGCATTTACTATGAACAAATCGGAAAGCCTTAAGATTAGCATAATTTAAACTTTTTTCTTTGGCTTTCCGTTAATTTGTTCGTGTGCCAAATTTATGAAATAAATTTGTGTACAATGTTTTTTATATATTAGAAAGTCAGTATGACTTTCCTAATATATAAAAATAAATGAAAGATTTTGTAATCTAAGCTTGCAGTTTTTGTTCTTTCATGCTATGCTAAATTAAATGAAATACAAAGGAGAAGCAAGATGAGTAACGAATTTAATTTTTATGATAAAACCAATTTGAAATCCTATAATTTAGATGAAAGTATGAGATATCAATTAGACATGTTAGACCGACTAGATGTATTTACCAGAAGGCACTGTGAAAATGTTGCCAATTTGACTTGTAGACTTTGTGAATATCTTCACTGTAATAAAAGTTTTACAGAATATTGTACTATTTGTGCTTACCTACATGATATTGGTAAACAATTTATTCCGCCTGAAGTACTTCAAAAACCTGGTAAACTAACGGATGAAGAATATGCTATTATGAAAACCCATACAACAATTGGTTATGATATATGTATGAAAGACCTAAAATTGCGACCTTATGCAGCAGGAACCATCTATCATCATGAAGCTTTAAATGGATCTGGCTATCCACGAGGATTAACAAAAAAGGACATACCTTATGAAGGTCAAATCATTCGTGTTGCAGATGAATACGATGCCATTGTCAGTAAAAGACAATATAAATCTCACATTGGAATCTCAGACACCCTAAAAATTCTAATTGAAAACTGTCAAGCTGGAAAAAGCAATCCTCTTATTGTCAAAAAACTATTCAAAGTAGTCATTGACGATGTCGAATATGAAATTTATTGTACCCAAAAATACGTAGATGAACTACAAGAAGAGCTAAAAAGATTTGAACAAATAGAGAAATACAGAGAAAAAATGGAAAATGCAAAAAAAGAAAAAGACAAAAACTATTACTATGAAGGCATGAAAATGTTACTAAAAAATAACGAAACGATAGACAATTATTTTTCTATTTACGAAGAATATAAAAATGCTTATAAAAAAAGAAAAGCTATGATTGACAACCTTTACAAAGAAATTAAAATTATAAAAAAATTAAAAGTATAAATGTGACAAGAGGGGCGTCCCTTTTTGTCACATTTATTATATTTTATAAAGGTTATTATATTTTTTATGAAGCAACATTTCGTGGGGACCAACAAGCTATAGTCTGTTAAGAATTTGCAGACTGTGTGATGCCTAAGAGTTGCAAATAAAAAATTATAATAACCTTTTATTAGCCAAAAATAATGTGACAAAAAGGGACGCCCCTCTTGTCACACTTCTATTTATTCATCTAATCCAAAGCTCACTCCCAAAGCATTATTCACTTGGTCAATAATCTTTTCATCATTAATATGACCAATTCTTTCTTTTAATCTACTCTTATCAATTGTTCTTATTTGTTCTGCTAACACCACAGAATTGCTCTTTAATCCACAAGAATTAGAATCTATCTCAATATGTGTTGGTAATTTATTCTTTCCAGTTTGAGAAGTAATTGCTGCAGCAATTACAGTAGGGCTATATTTATTCCCTAAATCATTTTGTATAATAAGAACTGGTCTAATGCCACCTTGTTCTGAGCCAACTACTGGACTTAAATCTGCATAAAACATATCTCCTCTTTTGATTTGCATATCCTTCACTCCTGCTATTTGTGTATTGTCAAGTATATTTCATGCTATTCTAAATATTAGTGAAAGTAAATAAATTGTTTATTTTAAACTATTTATCTTTATCTCATTATATAATATGTAAACTGTATTTGTTTTGTTCGTCCATTTAATTTCAAGTTTGATTGGATGCCCTGTAACTCTATCTACAAATAACCTTTTTTCTTCTTGCTCTTTTTTCGTTATCATAACAATTTGATTATTTTCTTCTTTCCAACTTGCCTTTGAATCAGCCTGATAATCCTTTAAAAAATAACTCAAATCTAAAATACTATCTGATACATATTCATAATTTTCAAAAATGGAGCTTAAACTTAATTTTGTATTCTCTATTTTTAATTGATTTCCATTTTTGGTGATTTTAACACCAGCAATATTGTCTGGTTCTAGTACTTCTTGTTCTGATGTATCAGGTGCTTTATACTGTTGTTTTAACATATATTGATTTTGATTTTTGTTACTGTTTACTTCTACTTCTACTTTTGCTTCATAAGAACTAATATTTAAAATGTAATCTACAATTTCTTGACTACTACTATTATTCCCAACTTTTAAATTTTTAGCCGTTTTTGTATGAAGAAAAGTAAAAAAAATGATAATCCCTATGAGCATTATTATTGTTAATAAAATAAATAAATTTTTTTTCTTCAAAACATTCCCCCCTTAAAAAACGAATTTATCTTCTATCGAAAAAAAGTGGATCTAAAATCCACTATCATTTTATTTTAAAGAGTTTTAAAATATTCTTCTATTTGATTGATTAATTCTAGTTCTGTTTCCACTTGATTGATACGATTTCTAAATTCACTCGAATTCTTTAGATTTTTAGTATACCAAGCAATATGTTTTCTCAATTCTTTAACAGCAACTTCTCCCTTTTCTTTTAACGCTAAAGCTATATGCTTTTTCATAATTTTCAATTTTTCTTCATTCGAAGGTTCTGGTAACTTCTCTCCTGTCTCTAAAAAATGTGCAATCTTTTTAAAAATCCATGGATTACCAAAACTTCCCCTTCCTATCATAATGCCATCTACTCCTGTCTCTTCAAACATTCTAAGAGCTGTTTCTTCATCTACCACATCACCATTTCCTATAACAGGAATATGAACCGCTTGTTTTACTTGTTTGATAATTTCTAAATCTGCTGTACCAGAATAGAATTCAGTTCGAGTCCTTCCATGAATTGTAATGGCTGATATTCCAGCTTTTTCCGCAATTTTTGCTAGTTCTACAGCAACTGTATGCTCTTGATTCCAACCTTTTCTACACTTTAAAGTTACAGGAACTTTAGCATTTTTCACCACTGTTTTTATTATTTTTTCCGCTTGTTCCAAATCCAAAAGAAGTCTACTTCCATCTCCATTTTTTACAACTTTTGGAGCTGGACATCCCATATTAATATCCACTATATCTGCCATTTCGCTTACATATCTAGCCGCATACCCCATAGTTTCTTCATCACTACCAAAAATTTGCATGCTAATAGGGTACTTCTCTCCTTCTGTAGTTAATAATCGATTTGTCTTTTTATCGTTATGAAAAATAGCTTTTGAACTAGCCATTTCTGTACATACCATACCAGGTCCGAATTCTTTACATATCATTCGAAAAGGCTGGTTTGTTACACCAGCCATAGGAGCTAATATTAAATTATTTGCTAACTCTACATTTCCTATTTTTAATTTATGCAAGTACATCTTTACTCCTTTATCGTATTAGGAACGTTTGCTTGCGATAGTGCTAGCTCAGGGGTAATATATATCATTTTTGCAACACCGCGTAAGCGACTAAACGACTTTATTTTACAAATATTGTTTTTTGTCTTTTACTACTAATATTTAATAATAGTGCTATACAGATAAAGTTTGTAATTAAAGAACTTCCTCCATAGCTAATAAAAGGAAGTGGTACACCTGTAATTGGCAATAATCCCATTACCATGCCGATATTTTCTATCATATGAAATACAAATATACCAGTTATACCAGCGGCAATTAATGAACCTGTTTCATCTTTTGCTGTTTTAGCTACATACAAACATTTCGTAATCAGCACAACATATAAGATAACAATTGCTCCTGCTATAACAAATCCCATTTCTTCACCTATAACAGCAAATATAAAGTCAGTTGTTTTTGGATATAAAAATCCTAATTGTGTTTGATTTCCTTTTAATAATCCCATTCCTGTCAATCCACCTGCTCCGAATAGCAAGTTTAGATTGAATGATATTATATCCTGCACCACGTGGGTCAGATTCTGGATTCAAGAAAATGTCGATTCTCTTCTTAGCATGTTCTGGTAAAACAAGATTATAAACTAATGGAACAGACACTATTACCAAAATAACCGTTCCAATAATATATTTTTTATCAATACCAGCTGTTATTAGCATAAATACTATAGATACAATAAAAGCTGCTGCTGTACCATAGTCTGGTTGTTTTATAATTAGCAAAACAGGAACTGCAAGTATTGCTAATACAATCAATAATTGTAATGGTTTATTAATGTTTCCTTTATCTCTTGCTTGTATTTTCGTAATAGTATAGGTTAAAAATAGAATAACAAATATTTTAGCAAACTCACCTGGTTGGAAAGAAAAAAATCCAATATCAAACCAACTCGTTGCTCCATTAACTGGAGTAGTAAATAGTACTGTAATTAATAGCAAAATAAATATTCCATAAATGATAGGTGATATTTTTACAATTATCTCATAATCAACTAACATAACCATAATCCCTATCACAATACTAAGTACAAGCCATATACATTGTTTATTAAATTCATCATGTTCTGTTTCTTGTGTGGCAGAAAATAATGCAACTAACCCTATAATACAAAGGATAATTGCAATTATTCCGATACTCCATTCTATATTTTTTAATTCTCTCTTTCTCATTAAATCACTCTTTTTCTAATTTAATCTTCTGATTTAAGTTTTTCTTCCTTCGTGCCACCAGTCTCTTCCTCTTTTTTAAGAAGTTCCTCTTCTTGCTGTTCTTTTTTTGTATCTTCTTTTTCTTCTTTTTGCTCTTCTATTTTTTCATTTGTTTTTTTCTTTTTATCTTCCTTTTTTTCATTGTATTTTCTACCTTCTAAGATAACTTTAGCAATTCTTTCATTTTGGATTTCTTCTACAATTTCAGTTTCTTCTTCATTCTCTAATATTTCAACTTTTTTCTCATCTTCTTGTTCGTTTTCTTCTTGCTTCTTATTTTGTTTTTCTTTCTTTTTATCTTCCTTCTTCTTATCTGTATCTTTTGCTTTCTTCTCTTCTTTTTTGTCAACTTTTCTTGCCTCATTCTTAATATTTACAATAGGAATGTTAGCATATAAAGCTGGTGCACCATTGGTACCCTCTTCATTTTCTTGATTAGTAAGTCTTACATCAATAGCCTCTTCGTCAACATCGATATACTTTTTAATAACTTCTATAATTTCTTGTTTCATCAATTCTAAAAAATCTGCTGAAACATTTGCCCTATCTTGCATCAAAACCAAATGTAATCTTTCTTTTGCTGCTTCTCTTGAATGGCTTGTCTCTTTATCTTCCTTTTTATTTAATTTTTTAAAAAAATTCATTATGCTCTCAAACATTGTTTTCATTTACCCCCAAATTGCTTAATTTGTTTTCCTAAATAGTTGTTTTAGCTTTGCAAAAAAACCTTTTTCTGTTCCTGGAATTGTTATCTCTATTTTTTCTCCTAATACTCTTTTGGCTATCTCAATATAAGCTTTTCCAGATGGTGCCTTTTTATTTTGAATGACTGGTTCTCCCTTATTCGTTTGTGTAATAATGTATTCATCATCTGGCACAACACCAATTAAATCAATAGATAATAAATCAACAATGTCATCGACATCCATCATTTCACCTTTTTTTACCATATTGGGTCTAATTCTATTAATAACCAATTCTGGATTTTTAATCTCTGAAGATTCTAATAAACCAATAATTCTATCTGCATCTCGAATGGCAGATATTTCTGCCGTTGTCACGACAATGGCACGATTAGCTCCTGCAATTGCATTTTTAAATCCTTGCTCAATTCCAGCAGGACAATCGATTAAGATGTAATCAAATTCTTCTTTTAGTTTTTCGATTAAATCTTTCATTTGTTCTTCATTAACAGCACTTTTATCTCTTGTTTGAGCTGCTGGTAACAAATATAATTCTTTAAATCTTTTATCTTTTATTAAGGCTTGTCTTAATTTACATTTTTCTTCTACAACATCTACAATATCATATACAATTCTATTTTCTAATCCCATAACAACATCTAAGTTACGTAGTCCAATATCTGTATCAATTAAAACTACTTTTTTTCCTTCTACGGCTAAACTTGAACCCAAATTTGCTGTTGTTGTTGTTTTTCCTACTCCACCTTTTCCTGATGTGATTACGATTACTT
>CANOYI010000082.1 GCA_947571515.1 uncultured Clostridium sp.
CAGCATTATCCGTAAAAAAAGTGACAGGAAAACCAATCAAATTTGCTGCTACAGGGGAAAAATTAAGTGACATCGAAATATTCCATCCAGACAGAATGGCACAAAGAATTTTAGGAATGGGAGATCTGTTATCTGTCATAGAAAGAGCAGAAGAAGCATTTGATTTAGAAGAAGCAGAAAAACTAGAAAAACAATTCAAGAAAAAAGAATTTGATTTAGATGACTACTTAGTACAACTAAGACAAGTGAAAAAGATGGGATCCTTTTCTTCTTTATTAAAGATGATACCAGGGATGAATCAAATCAAAGACTTAAAAGTAGATGACAAAGAATTTGTAAAAATAGAAGCCATTATCTGTTCTATGACCAAACAAGAAAAAAGAGACACAAGGCTTTTAAATGCTAGTCGTAGACAACGTATCGCAAAAGGGAGTGGAACAACAGTACAAGATATCAATAAATTCATCAAGTCATTTGAAATGACACAAAAAATGATGAAGAAAATGAAAAGTGGTAAAGGCGGTATGAAAAACCTACTCAATGGAATTGACGAAAATGCCTTAAAAAATTTCAAGATTTAGAAAATGAGGGTTAAGGGACATTCCTTAAAATCCCACTTAATTAGTTTTTAAATTTTAAGTTAACCGTTTCAACTGCGTATAAACAGCTTGCCTAGTTATTTCGGATAACTTATATAAAAATATAGATATAAAATAAAAGGTAGTTCAAAGGATGATCACTTAGGAGTAAAAACATAAAATTAAAAAAATCCTAAAATGCCTAAAAATTCGGAGGTGAAAAAATGGTAAAAATCAGATTACAAAGACAAGGAAAGAAAAAAGCTCCCTTTTATCATATCGTAGTAGCAGACTCAAGAAGTCCAAGAGATGGTAAAATAATCGAGCAATTAGGAACCTATGACCCAATGACAGAACCAGCAACTATTTGTTTAGACAAAGAAAAAGTAGAAAAATGGATTAAAAATGGTGCAAAACCAACAGACACAGTAAAATCATTAATCGAAAAAGCATAATGATGAGTTTGTGGCGAGTTTGGGACAGGCACAAAGTCGCCATCGAAGTGGAGGAAAAAATATGAAAGATATTTTAGAGATGATTATTTTAAACTTAGTAGACAATAAAGAAGCAGTTGAAATCAAAGAACTTGATGAAGAAAAATCAATTGTTTTTGAAGTGAAGGTGGCAGAGGGAGACATGGGAAGGATTATAGGAAAACAAGGTAGACTTGCCAAATCTATTAGAACTGTCATGAAAGCTGTTGCAATGAAAGAACAGAAAAAAGTTTCTGTTGAATTTATTGGATAATGGGAGTTATAAAATATGACAAAGTATCTTGAAATAGGTCAAATTGTGAATACGTTTGGCATTAAGGGAATGGTGAAAGTAAAACCTTTTACAGATGATATTAACAGATTTGACAAATTAGAAACCATATATATTGAAAATAAAAAAAGTAGAAAAGAATATGAAATCGAAGAGGTAAAATATCATAAGGATATGGTATTGATGAAACTCAAAGGTATTAACACAATAGAAGAAGCAGATTTATTACGTCAAAGTTATTTATTAGTGGACAGAGAGAAAGAAGCCCCTTTGGAAGAAGGAGTATATTATATCGTAGATTTGCTAGGACTAGAGGTTTATACGGATGAGGGACAGTTACTGGGAAAGGTTGATGATATTTTTAATACGGGAAGTAATGATGTATATGTGGTAAAAGATGAATTAGGAAAACAAGTCCTTTTACCTGGAATTCCAGATGTTTTAAAAGATGTGGATTTGGAAAAGGGCAGAATTACGGTTCATCTGATTGCTGGTTTAGAAGTTTGAAAAATAACTGCCATTTTGCTAAAACTGTTCTGGGCAAAGCGAGTTACAGATTTAGTATGCAATTTGCAAAGCAAATTGTATTCATTACACAGAATAGCCAAATAACAGTTGTTTTCAAAATTAAATTGGAGGAAAGAATGAAATTTGATGTTTTAACGCTTTTCCCAGAAATGTTTGAACCACTAAGGCAAAGCATAATTGGAAAAGCGACAGAAAAAAAACTAATAGATCTTAATTTTATCAATATTAGAGATTTTTCAAAAGACAAACATAAAAAAGTAGACGATACTCCATATGGTGGTGGAGCTGGAATGATTATGAGACCTGATGTGGTCTATGATGCTTATCAATCGGTAAAAGAGGAAAAAGCAAAAGTTATTTACATGTCACCACAAGGAAAAACATTGAATCAGCAAATGATAGAGGATTTAAGCAAAGAAAGCCATTTGATTATACTTTGTGGACATTATGAAGGAATTGACCAAAGAGTGTTAGATGAGATTGTGGATGAAGAAATATCGATTGGCGACTATGTATTAACTGGCGGAGAAATCCCAGCTATGGTATTGATTGATAGTGTCAGCAGATATGTGGAAGGAGTTTTGAAACAAGATTCGATTCAAGAAGAGAGTTTTTCAAATGGACTTCTGGAATATCCACAATATACAAGACCTGAAATATTTAATGAAAAAGCAGTTCCAGAAATATTGTTATCGGGTCATCATCAAAATATAGAAAAATGGCGAAAAGAAAGGTCTTTTCAAATAACCAAAGAGAAAAGACCAGATTTATTAGAAAATAACTAAACAAAAATTATTTTAAGGGTAAACACGAGAATTCATAAGGGAAGGGAAATACCTTATCCCAAGTGGATTGACCAATAGGTAAGGTGTGTCCCTTGACAATAGAAAAAGAAGGAGGGAATTCTAAAATGGATATTATAAAATCTATTGAACATGAACAATTAAAAAACAAGATACCAGAATTAAAAGTTGGTAACACGGTTAAAGTACACGTAAGAATAAAAGAAGGAAACAAAGAAAGAATCCAAGTATTCGAAGGAATTATTATTAAAGTACAAGGGGGAGGAGTTAACCAAACATTTACTGTTAGAAAGATTTCTTACGGAGTAGGTGTTGAAAAAACTTTCTTAGTCCATTCACCATTAGTTGAAAAAGTGGAATTAGTAAGAGTTGGTAAAGCAAGAAGAGCTAGATTATTCTATTTAAGAGATAGAGTTGGTAAAGCTGCTAAGACAAAAGAACAAGTAGGAGCTAGAATTGAAGACAAAGAAATTGTTATTAAAGAAGATTTAGTAGAGGAACCAGTGGCAGAGGAGATGGCAGAACAAGCTGCTACAGAAACTGCAGTTGAGGTACCAGCAACAGAAGAAGTAACAAAGACCCCAGTAGTAGAGGAAAAAGTTGAATCTGCTCCAGAAGAAGCACCTGCTGTAGAAACAGAAAATGTAACAGTTCAAGAGACAGTTGATACTGTGAAAGAAGAAGTGGTAGAAGAGGTAAAACCTCAACCAGCTGAAACAGAAGACGATAAAAAAACTGAATAATAGCAAAAAGATAGGCGGTTCAAGGGATTAAAAAAGATCTCTCAAGCCATTGTGGAGACATTGAAAGATGTCTATGAGGAGGAGATCAAAAGAGGGAAAGAGTTTAAACTCACTTCTGAGGAACTGCAAACTGTCGCAGAAGAACAATTCGGGACAAATCCAGCGTATTACACGGCAAAAGTATCTGCTAAGTGCTTAGTAGGGCAGGATCCGAAGCGTTCAGTAGTCGTTATAACCCAAAGACCTGCAAGAGGAGAACGGGCCAAAAGTGTTACGTGGTATGTTGACATGGAGAAGTTCGAATTTTCTTCTTGTATTTGAGCAGGTATAGTATAATTGCTCGAACGAGAGAATGTATGTGTAAAAGCATACATTCTTTTGCGATAAAATATATGCTTTTATAAATTATTATAAAAATCATAAAATGTCCCCATTTAATCCCGGAACCAGTGGGGATAAAATGTCCCCAAAAAAACCCGGAACCAGTGGGGACCCGGAACCAGTGGGGAAAAATTAGATATGACACATGTCTTCCATGTTGTAAAGACCATTTGGCTGGTTTACAAGAAATTTAGTAGCCTTCAAAGCACCTTCAGCAAATACGTTTCTGGAATAAGAGGTGTGCTTTAATTCAAAAGTTTCAAATTCTCCAAAAAATTGAACAATATGTTCTCCAACAATATTTCCACCACGAATGGAATTCATACCAATTTCATTTTTATTTCTTTTTTCACGTTTATCATGTCTATTATATTCACAATGTAGGCTATTGCCAAGTGAAGCATTAATGGAATCTGCCAGCATTTGAGCGGTTCCACTTGGACTATCTATTTTTCGATTATGATGGGTTTCTGTTATTTCAATATCAGTATCTTTTAATAGAGGAGCAAGCCATTGTACTAATTTTTTCATAATCATAATATCATAAGACATGTTGGCAGATTTAAAAATAGGGATTTGTTTACTATATTCTTCAATCTTTTTTTCTTCTTCAGCTGAAAAACCAGTAGTAGCAATTACAACAGGTACTTTATTGGAAACAGCATATTCTAAAATTTTAAAAGTAGCGATAGGAACAGAAAAGTCAATAATCACATCTGGTTTTTCCTTGATATCTTCAACTTTATTATATACAGGAAAAGCAAATTCCCCTGTTACATTTTTGTCAAAACCACTTTTTAACACTAGATTTTCATTTTGTTCGACTAAATCACAAACAATTTGTCCCATTTTTCCACTACATCCATTTACCATTACTTCTAACATAATTTTTATATCCTTTCTTTTTTTAATCTTTATATTTTATTAAAGTGTATTCTATTTTTTATGAAGTAACAATTTTGGGGGACCAACAAATTATAGGCTGTTACCGAATTTAAGTTATGAATAACTTGAATTCGGTTTATAGCCTATTATGTAGCCTAAGAGTTACAAGTAAAAAATAGAATAAATTTGACAATAGATTCTAATTTACTAATTTTAATAATTCATCTTTTAATATTTTTTCTTTTTCTTCACTCATTGGGGTAAGAGGTAATCTAGGAGTTCCAAATTGATAACCTAATATATTTAAAGCAGCTTTTACAGGGATAGGGTTTACCTCACTAAATAAAGCATTAATCAAAGGAATTGCCTTTAATTGCATTTGAGTAGCAGTACGAATATGGCCATCCAAGAAATTCTGCACCATATTGTGTGTGTATTCTGGCATTACATTGGATAAAACAGAAATCACACCAATTCCACCAAGAGAAAGAACTGGCAAAACTTGATCATCATTACCAGAATAAATGGATAAATGATCACCGCATAGATGAGCGATTTTAGCCACTTGGGATAAATTTCCACTAGCTTCTTTGATAGCCACAATATTTTCTATTTTAGAAAGTTCTAAACAAGTATTAGGTTCTATATTAACGCCAGTTCTACTAGGTACACTATATAAAATAATGGGTAAAGAAACATTTTTTGCAATTCCTTTGTAATGCTCGATTAATCCATTTTGTGTACATTTATTGTAGTAAGGAGTTACAATTAAAAGTCCGTCAATTCCTAAGCTTTCTATTTTTTTAGAATATTCAATTACTTGTTTGGTATTGTTTCCTCCTGTACCAGCAATAATTGGAATTCTTCCATGAGAAGTTTTGATAGCACATTCAATGGTTGCTATTTTTTCTTCTGTTGTCATAGTAGAGGCTTCACCAGTTGTCCCACAAACAATGATAGCATCTACTTTGTTTTGAATTTGATTTTCTACTAGCTTTTCGAATTCTTTTAGGTTTACACCGTTTTCATCAAAGGGTGTACTAATGGCTGTTCCACAGCCTTTAAATAAAATTTTTTTCATGATTTAAAATCACACTCCTAAAGAGTATTAGCATACAGATATAATTACATCTGTATTATATTGAAATTATATTATAAATAATAAAAAAAAGAAATAGAAAATGAAAAATATATAAACTTTTCAAAAAATCAATAGGTTAAGAAGTAAAATTTTTTATTTTGTTTTTTTGCGGAAAGTCTCGACAAAAAGTAAATAAAGTGGTAATATATAACATATATTGGGGTATCGCTAAGCTGCTGAGGTTGTTCGAAGCAAAGCGAGTTACAACCTCAGTATGTGGTAACATTTTAGCAAAGTTTATATTGGGGTATCGCCAAGCGGTAAGGCATCGGACTCTGATTCCGACATGCGTAGGTTCGAATCCTACTACCCCAGCCATAAAGAAGTTTCGTCGAACTTTTTAAAAAACTTGATATAACTTGAGTTTAAGAATATCAAAAAGTTTGATGAACACAAAAAGTAATTATCCCCCGGCTTAGCCGGGGGATAATTACTTGTACGCCTAAAAGGCTCTTTTACAAGCAGAGCCTCAAGGCTCATAGCTGTTCCGACGCATGCGTCTCTTATGACCCGTTAAACGGGTCTTTATATTCTTTTATTGATATTTGATCATACATCATATCTTCTTGTAATTGATTTCTTACATATTCTGCTATTCTTTTTGCATTTTTACCAGCCGTGTCTACATAGTAGCCACGGCACCAAAAGCTTCGTTGGCCAAATTTGTATTTCAAATTTGACCACCTCTGGAAAATTATGAGGCTGCTTTTGCCCTTTAATATTCCCATAAATTTTGATACTGATAATTTTGGTGGTATTGATACGAACATATGCACATGGGCTGGGCAAACTTCAGCCTCTATAATTTTCACTTCATTCCAATCACAAAGTTCCCTCAATATCTTTCCTATTTCCATTCTTTTCTGCCCATAAAAAATTTTTCTCCTATATTTAGGTGTGAACACTATATGTTATTTACAATTCCACTTTGTATGTGATAAACTTGACATTGTATCATACGTAGTGCTTTCATCTTTAGCTTTTTTACTGAATATACTATTCATGATACGCAACTCCCTTCATTTTATTTTTATCAATCATGCGTCGAAACATATTGATATTATATCATGAAGGGAGTTGCTTTGCTACAAAGCTTAAGCCTACGTTACTACCGGCATAGCCGGAAGATTATATAAACAAGAAAAGTGAAAATTAAAATTTTCACGCTGGCACTAACTATAAATTAGTGCCTTTTATTTTTCTTCTCTAAATGTTATAATTGTTTTATGGAATTTTTAGATTTTTTAGATGAAGAAGTTAAACATACTTACAAACCTGATAATTGTAAGACTAAATTTAAAATTAAAGATATTTTTAATGACCATTGGTACTCTTTTTTAGAAGATAACCCTAACATTAATATTAGACCTGTTGTTCATGAAGAAGTCGAAAAAATGATGGGATGTGGTTCTCTTTCTAATGGCTATGCTGTTTATACCTGTGAACATTGCAACAACTATCTTTATGTACCTTTCACTTGCAAATCTCGTTTCTGTTGCTCTTGTGGTACTAAATATACTTTAGATAGAGCTGATACTATTGCTAGAAAATCTATTAATTGTCCTCACAGACATATTAGTTTTACTATTCATCGTGATTTATGGCCTTTATTTCAAAAAGATAGGTCTTTACTTAATCTACTTTTTGATGCTGTCTCTTCTACTATTCTATCTTGGTTTTATGCACAAAATCATAAAGAAAACTTTACTCCTCGGCTTCATTTCCACTCTTCATACTTTCGGTCGTGACCTTAAATGGAATCCACATATTCATGTTTTAATTACTGAAGGGGCTTCTGGTAATTTTACTCCTTGGAAAAAATTTGAAGTCTTTCCTTATGTTATGCTTCGTAATCGTTTCCAAACTACTCTTCTTTCTTTACTTGAAAAATACTTTGGTAAACAAAAATTTAAAAATCTTAAAAATCATATCTATAAAACTTCTTCTAATGGTTTTTATGTCCATGCTCCAAAAATTAAGTCTCGTGATATTAAGTCTACTGTTAAATATGTTATTCGCTACTCTGGTAAACCTGCTATGGCTCAATCTCGTATCATTAATTACGATGGTCAATATGTTACTTTTTGGTATGATAGACACGAAGATGGAAAAAGAATTGAAGAAACTATGCATGCTTATGATTTCATTAAAAGACTTATTATTCACATTTATGATAAATACTTTAACGTTGTTCGTTATTACGGTCTTTACGCTAAAAAACATAAATTTTCTGATAAATTCAATTACATGCTTAAGCCCCATGTTGCTGAATTTAGAAAACAACTTAAAAATTGGCGTTGTCGTATTGAATTATATTTCAAACACGACCCTCTTAAATGTTCTTGCGGACACACTTTTCACTTTGACTATCTTGTTCAAAAATCGTATAATACTTCTTAGAGGTGATTAGTTTGAAAATTAAAAGACCTACATATACAGAATTTATTTGCACTCAATGTAAGTGTCATGAAAAAATTCCTACTAAAATTGTTTTACAAATGGATATGATGGATCCTGGTGACCCTCTTTATCCTCCTATGTTTGATTGTGAAAAGTGTGGTGGCTTAATGAAACCCGTATATTTCATCGGATATACTGGAATTGAATATTCTTACGATGGTAATTAATTTTTTACATATATTCCCATTTAATACCTTTTAGTTTAAGGTTTATTTGTTGTGTCTTTAACTTATTCTTGTTGTATAGTCAAAATCTTCGATTTTTCCTATACAATAAAAAATCCTGCTAGATTGCTCTAGCAGGACTGATTATGGAATTTCAACGAAATCACCATCAACAAAAC
>CANOYI010000083.1 GCA_947571515.1 uncultured Clostridium sp.
TCATTATACACCCTCTCATTAAATGTGTCCATATATCTATTCTAACACCAAGTTAGTTTAAGTATTATTTTAAAAATATATATGCAAAAAACCATAAATGGAATGTCTACGTTTGTAAATATGGTTTTTGAAACGAAAGGAGTAATCGTATTATTAATGATTATATTGCTATTAACAATGATGGAAACAATAGTACCAATCGTAAAGATGAGAAAGATGGATTTGGTGAAGGAAGTTAAATATGAATAAGGAGAAAGGTTGAAAAATAATTGGCATTTGGCGTCGTTAAACTTCGATTTTAATTTAAAGCACAGCATACTGACGCTGTAACAAGCAGAGCTTTAACAGCCTCAGCATAGCCAAATATCCAATTCTTTTTCAACCAGATTAGTGACTAAGATAAGAAAGGAATGAGATTAAAAGTGAAAAATATAGTGAGTGTAGAAAATGTATATAAAAGTTTTCAAGATAATAAAGTATCTGTATTAGATGATATTAATTTAAAGATAAAACAAGGAGAATTTGTTTCTTTAATGGGGGCAAGTGGAAGTGGTAAATCGACTTTATTATATTTAGTAGGAGGATTGGATAAACCTACTTCAGGAACGATAGAGATTGATGGTAAAGATATCAACAAGATGAAAGATTCTAAAATATCTAAACTAAGGAGAAAAGAAATAGGTTTTATATTTCAATTCTACAATTTAGTGCAAAATTTAACGGTAGAAGAAAATATTATGCTTCCTGTCATTATGGAGGGATTAAAAAGAAAAGATTTTGAAAAACAGTTAAGCGAAATATTAGATATTGTAGGACTAACAGAGAAAAGAAAATCACTTCCGAATCAATTATCAGGAGGACAACAACAAAGAGTTGCAATAGCAAGGGCCGTAATATTAAATCCAAAAATAATTCTTGCAGATGAAGCAACTGGTAATTTGGATAGTAAATCAGGAAAAGATATAATGGAACTATTTAAAAGGATAAATAAAGAAAAGAATATTACCATACTGCAAGTTACTCATTCAGAAGAAACTGCAAAATATGGCAATAGAATTGTTTATTTAAAAGATGGAAAGATTGTTTGAGATTTACTTTATAAGCATGAGAACGAAAGGAGAATTTATGAGTATTTTAGGTAATGTGTTATGGTTTATCTTTGGCGGATTTTTAAGTGGATTGTTTTGGTGTATATCAGGTCTTATTTGGTGTATAACAATAGTAGGAATCCCTTATGGCATACAATGCTTTAAATTTGCTACTTTATCGTTTGCACCGTTTGGTAAAGAGATAGAATATGGTGGAGGAGTACCATCGCTATTTGCTAATATAATATGGATTATTTTCTTTGGTATTCCAATGGCAATAGAAAATTTTTTATTTGGTTGTATATGGTGTATAACAATAGTAGGTATTCCATTCGGTTTACAATTTTTTAAAATTGCTAAATTATCTTTAGCACCTTTTGGGGCAAAAGTGGAATGAAAAAATTATAGAAATGGAGAAAATGTTGATATTTCTTTAGTAGATGCAATTACATTTGATCCATATACTCAAGGATATTATAGAGTAGCTGAAAGAGTGGGGAATGCCTTCAAAGATGGATTACAGCTAAAGAAGTAAAGTGTAAAGCAGATGATTTGTTGATAATCATCTGTTTTTATATTATATTTTTTTTATAAAAACTATTGACAGTTGAATGTATATTCACATATAATATAAACAGAGTTGAATAACCATTCAACTATTATATCAAAAACAAAAGAAAGAAGTAAGGAGGTCATAAATGTCTAAAAATGAATTTATATGTGATTGTAGTATCATCCACCAAGATGTGGTAGATAAAACAATAAAAAATATGCTAGAAGAAGATACCTTCAATAAACTGGCAGAGTTTTTTAAAATTCTGGGCGATACCACGAGAGTAAAAATTTTATTTGCATTAGACAAAAACGAAATGTGTGTATGTGATATTGCCAATGTTTTAGGAATGAGTAAATCATCTATTTCACATCAATTAGGAACGTTAAGAAGAAGTGGGATTGTTAAATGTAGAAAATCAGGGAAAGAAGTTTTTTATATGTTGGATGATAACCACGTAAAAGAAGTTTTTGAAATAGGTGTTGAACATATTGAACATAAAAAATAAATGGAGGTAAATGAATATGAAAAGTAAATTTAAAATAAAAGGATTAGATTGTGCCAATTGTGCAAGTCAATTAGAAAGAGCTATACAAAAGTTAGATGGGGTAGAAAGTGCTAGTATCAGTTTTATGACAGAAAAAATGGAACTGGAGTATGATGAAACAAGAAAAGAAGAAATTATGAAAAATGTAAAAAAAGTGATTAAAAAAGAAGAACCAGACGTAACAATACAAGAACTTTAAACAATACTGCAACTTAAGGTTTATTTATTATTTTTTTGCACCTTGTGTGTCGCAAGCCTTCCTTTATTAATAAGAAAGGTTGGTTGCTCCAAATCGCACTCGCTTTGCTCGTTTGGTCGCTTACGCGGTGTTGCAAAAATAATAAATAAATCTTAAGTTGTCATTATGCAAAGTTTACTTTAGTTAAGGAAAGAAGTGATTATTTATGAAGAAAAAGGGAATTAAGATTATAATAGCATTGATTTTATTTTTGGTAGCACTTATCATAAATTTTAAGAATCAATGGATTAATTCTACCATATATATGGTATCTTATATCATTGTTGGATTTGAAATTGTAAAAAAAGCCATCCGAAATATTATGAGAGGAAAAGTTTTTGACGAAAATTTCTTAATGACAGTTGCAACAATTGGAGCATTTGGAATTGGAGAGTTTCCAGAAGCGGTCTGCGTTATGTTATTTTATCAAGTAGGCGAATTATTCCAAAGCTATGCAGTTGATAAATCCAGAAGATCGATATCAAGTTTAATGGATATCAGACCCGATTTTGCAAATGTTGAAAGAGATGGCAAACCTCAAAAAGTAGATCCAGATGATGTGAAAATAGGAGAAATCATTATTGTAAAACCAGGAGAAAAAGTTCCATTAGATGGTTATGTAAAAGAAGGAAAATCAAGTCTTGATACAAAAGCTCTAACAGGCGAAAGTTTACCAAGGGAAGTAGCAGAAGGAGAAGAAGTATTAAGTGGTTCTATCAACTTAAATGGTGTGATAAAAATAGAAGTAACAAAAGAATATGGACAATCAACTGTCAGTAAAATATTAGATTTAGTTGAAAATGCAAGTAGCAAAAAATCAAAATCAGAAAACTTTATTACCAAATTTGCCAAATATTATACACCAATAGTGGTTATCATTGCAGTAATTCTTGCGATATTACCACCACTTATCATAAAAGATGGGGCATTTTCAGATTGGTTATATCGAGCATTGTCATTTCTTGTCGTATCTTGTCCTTGTGCATTGGTTATTTCCATTCCATTAAGCTTCTTTGGAGGAATTGGAGGAGCATCTAAAATGGGAATTTTAATAAAAGGAAGTAACTATTTAGAACAATTAGCCAATACAGAAATCATGGTATTTGATAAGACAGGGACATTAACAGAAGGCGTTTTTGAAGTCCAAAAAATAGAAGCAATTGATATAACCCAAGACGAATTATTAAAAATAGTAGCTTATAGTGAAAATTATTCAAATCATCCAATTTCTTTATCAGTCAAAAAGGCATATGCCAAAGAAATTGATGAAAAACAAATCATAAAAACAGAAGAATTATCTGGACTTGGAATCGTTGCTAGAATTGGCAAGCAAGATGTCTTAGTAGGGAATGAAAAATTGATGCATGAAAAACAAATTAATTTTATTAAATGTGACGAGATAGGAACTATTTTATATGTGGCAATCGAAGGAAAGTATGCAGGATATATCGTAATTGCTGATAAAATAAAAGAAGATGCCAAAAAAGCAATACATGACTTAAAGAAAAATAATATCAAACAAACCGTCATGTTAACAGGTGATCGAAAAGATGTTGGCGAAGGTGTCGCTGAAAAATTAGGATTGGATCAAGTTTATACAGAACTATTGCCAGATGGTAAGGTAGAAAAAGTAGAAAGTTTATTAAAAGAAAAGAGCCAAAAGGGTAAACTTGCCTTTGTTGGAGATGGTATCAATGATGCTCCAGTTTTGGCTATTTCTGATATAGGAATAGCCATGGGAGGTTTGGGGTCAGATGCAGCAATAGAAGCAGCAGATGTTGTGCTAATGACAGATGAACCATCTAAAATAGTAAATGCGATTCATTTATCAAAAAGAACGATGAGAATTGTGAAAGAAAATATAGTTTTTGCTATTTTTATCAAGGTACTTGTGCTAATTTTAAGTGCGTTTGGACTTTCTACTATGTGGGAAGCTGTGTTTGCAGATGTGGGCGTTTCTGTTATTGCGATTATAAATGCTTTAAGAGTCTTGAGAGGAAAGGATTAAAGAATGAAGATACTTTTATACGAAATAAAGAAAATATGATAAAATGGTAAGTAAAAGTGTAGATGAAAATAAAGAATTAAAAAAAGAGGAAATTTTATGGAATTAGATTTAATAAGAAAAGAATTAAATTATTATGATAACATAATAAAAACGATGATAACATTAAGAATGTCATTAATACCCATTGTAGCTACGATAAAGATAAAAAATGAAATGCCACTTTTCCAAGGTGATAGGGAGAATGAAATCTATAAAGGAATTGAGGAATTTGCTGAAAAAAGTGGAGTTAATAGTGATTTAGTGAAAAATATTTATCAATTGATTATGACAGATGCTTTAAAAATGCAGGAAGGTATGGCAGAAAATTTAAAAATGCAAGAAGATATGGCAGAAGACTTAAAGTCATCAGAAAAAGACGAGAAAATTGATTTCTCAAATTTAGAGCCTATGAAGAAGAGCTTTGAGAAACTAGATACCATAATCGAAAAAGATATTCCTGAAATTATGCTAGATATCATGAAAGAATGTGAATTAAAAGATTTAAATTTAACGCAAGTCGCAACATGGTATTATGATAAAAATAAATTTATATGAATAAGTAGTTGTTGATAACTACTTATTTTTGTATTATAATACTAACAAAGAAAAAGAATGGAGAGAAAGATGTTATTATCAGTTATTTTAATTATGATAGGATTTGCATTACTAATAAAAGGTGCAGACTTTTTAGTAGAAGGTAGTAGTAATGTTGCAAAAAAATTTAATATTCCAGAAATTATAATAGGTCTAACAATCGTTTCAATAGGAACTTCAATGCCAGAACTATTTGTAAGTTCGACATCTGCGTTAAATGGCTCATCAGATATGGCAATCGGAAATATAATAGGAAGTAATTTGTGCAATTTATTATTAATTTTGGGATTATCTACGATCATTAAGCCTGTGAAATTTCAGAGAGAAACAAGACTGATAGAAATTCCAATGTGTACTGCCATTACCGTTATTTTTACAATATTTTGTAATACTTCAGGAACTATATCAAAAGTTGAAGCAATTGTTTTAATTTTATTATTTGTAATTTTTATATTATACACAATCATTATGGGAAAAAAAGGAAAACAATTTGATAAAGATGATATTATGGTAGAAATTCAAACTGAAAGTAAGTCAGTATCTATGGTTAAAAGTCTATTATTTATTGTTTTGGGAATTATAGGACTAAAAATTGGTGGAGATTTAACAGTAGAAAATGCGACCAATATAGCCAGAATATTTCAGGTAAGTGAAAAAATAATTGGCTTAACAATACTTGCCATAGGTACAAGTTTACCAGAGTTGGTAACAAGCGTTACGGCTGCAATAAAAGGAAATAGTGATATAGCCATAGGAAATATTATAGGTTCTAATATTTTCAATATATTACTGATCATTGGAGTGTCAGCTCTGATTTCTCCATTAGCATATAATTTTACTTATAATATACAAATGGTAATATTAATATTGGCAATGATAGTATTAGCATTATTTCCAATCATACCACCAAAAAATAAAATGAGCAGATTTAATGGAGCAACCTATTTAATTATGTATATGGTATATATGGTGATTTTATTTATGAGATAAATTGTAAGATAGATTTATGAGTAGCACTTACACAATATAAAATTCAAACAAAAGACTTGTGTAAGCAAGCAAAATTAGCAAATATTGATTATAATATGGACTGGAGCAAAACATGCAAGTAAATAATAGATTATTTGAAATAATATATATATTAATGCAAAAAAGAAAAACTACAGCTAAAGAATTAGCTGATAGGTTTGAGGTATCTACAAGAACAATATATAGAGATATAGAGACATTAAGCACAGCAAACATACCAATTTATGCAAGTAAAGGAAAAGATGGAGGAATAGGACTTTTAGATGAATATGTACTAAATAAAACAATACTTTCAGAAGAAGAACAAAATCAAATTTTGTTTGCTTTACAAGGAATGAAAAAAGTAAAAGGACAAGATGAAAAAGATATTTTGGAAAAGTTAAGTATATTATTTAATAAAAAAATAAATGATTGGATCAAAATTGATTTTTCTAATTGGGGCAATATACAAGAAGAACGATTTGATATGATTAAATGTGCTATTTTAAATAAACAGCTAGTACAATTTACTTATTATAATTCTAATGGAGAAGAAAGTAAACGAACTGTAGAACCATTACAAATATGGTTTAAAGATAAATCATGGTATTTAGTAAGTTATTGTAAATTAAAACAAGATTACAGAATATTCAAGATTGCTAGAATAAAAGAAGTTAAAATGTTACAAGAACATTTTGAAAGAGAATTACCCAAAGAAGAAAATGAACAATATAACTTCAAAATAATAGAACTCGAACTAGAAATAAATAAAGCTATGACTTATAGAGTATATGATGAATTTGAAAGTAAGGAAATAACGAAAAAACAAGATGGAAACTTTATTATAAAAGTGAAATATCCAGAAAATGAATGGGTATATGGCTATATTTTATCTTTTGGGGAATATGCAAAAGTTTTAAATCCTGGTTATGCAAAAAACATAATAAAAGATAAACTACAAAGAACTTTAAAAAATTATTTATAATATGACACACAGTTGTCAAGTTATATGATATATACTTCATTTAAGGAGGAAAAAGTTATGGCTTTTGATTATAAAAAAGAATATAAGGAATTTTATATGCCAAAGAATAAACCTAGCATTATAACGATTCCTAAAATGAATTATATTGCAGTTAGAGGAAAAGGAAATCCTAATGATGAAAATGGAGAATATAAACAGACAATAGGTCTTTTATATGCGATTGCTTTTACCATAAAAATGAGTTATAAGGGAACACATAAAATAGATGGTTATTTTGAATATGTAGTTCCACCACTAGAAGGATTTTGGTGGCAAAAAGGAATGAAAGACAGTATTGATTATAACAATAAAGACCAGCTGAACTTTATATCTATTATATGATAGAAAATGGATATGAACTTGATATTACAGATAACAGATTTCATCATGAAATATATTTGAGTGATCCAAGAAAATGTGATGTAAGTAGATTAAAGACAGTTATAAGACACCCAATAAGAAAAATGGAAGGATAAGGAAAAATATGAATGAATATATAAATTTAACATTAGAAAATATAGAAAAAGAACATATATGTTGTGCTATTGGCGATCCCAAACATCAAATAGGAGTAGATAATAAAAAGGAATGGATTAAAAGTAAGTTGAAAGATGGACATGTGTTTAGAAAGTTAAATGCGAGAGGAAAAATATTTATTGAATATGAACCAATAGAAACAGCTTGGATTCCTATTAGTGGTAAAAATTATGAATATATTTATTGCTTATGGGTAGCAGGAAGTTTTAAAGGAAAAGGAATTGGGAAAGAATTACTAGAATATGCAATAAATGATTCAAAAGAAAAAGGCAAAAGTGGTATATGTACTTTAGTTTCTAAAAAGAAGAAACCATTTTTAGGCGAAAAGAAATTCTTTGAACTATTTCGGCTTTAAAGTAGTAGATGTTATTTCAGATTATGAATTATTAGCATTACAATTTGAAGATGGCGAAACACCTAAATTCAATGAAATAGCAAGAACTATGAAAATAGATAATCAAGACTTTACTATTTATTATAGTAATGCTTGCCCTTATGTAGAATATGAAGTAAAAGAATTAACTGAATATGCAAAAGAGAATAATATAACAATTAACTTTATAAAAATAGATACATTAGAAAAAGCAAAAAATGTACCTTGCATATTTAATAATTGGGCTAACTTTTACAAAGGTGAATTTGTATCAAATACTATATTAAATGCTAATTCATTTAAAAAGTTAATAGAATGAGTTAGAGAGAAAGTACAAGTTGAAGGTGGGATAAAATAATGAGTAAATATGAGCCATTATGGAATTATTTAAAAAAGAATAGTAAAGATAATTATAAATTATCTTATGAAGAAATTAAAAATATTTTAGGATTTGATATAGACCATTCATTTTTAACATACAAGAAAGAAGCTAAAGATTATGGATATGAAGCCCACAAAATATCAATGAAAGAAAAGACTATAATTTTCAATAAGATATGATTATAATT
>CANOYI010000084.1 GCA_947571515.1 uncultured Clostridium sp.
TAACTACAAGCTTAGATATACAAAATCTTTCATTTATTTTTAATAGCAAATGCCCCTAGCGGAGAAATTTGCAAAAAGAAATATTCTGACTGGCATATTCAAATTTTCTCTAATAATTGATAAATTTTATTTCTCCTTTCATAAACCTTATCTTCTCTAATAAAAATAGCCCAAAGTGCTAAAACAGCTACAAATATAGCAATATTTTCAAATTGATAAATCACAATACTTGCAACACAAGTTACAACAATTAAAACCACGAATGATATATAATTGGTATATTTCTCTGCTTTCATTCTACCTAAAAATATATGTAAAATCCCCTTTACTACTCTTCCCCCATCCAATGGATAAATTGGTAACAAATTAAACAAAATAAGTAGCAAATTAGAATAGACAACCATTAAACTGGTAACAAGATCTATATTCATATGTAAAAAAATCATAATCATAATTACATTTGTAACTGGTCCAGCTAATGCTACTACTATTTTCTTTAATTCTAACTGATTGGCACATTTTATTTTTTTATTATAATCTCTTGGCGTTAATTTAAATGATACTGCTATTCCATATGGCATAATTTCCATTTTATCTGGTTTCATTCCTAAAAGTAATCCTGCCAATAGATGTCCCAATTCATGAAAAATAGCAAAAAACATAATCATAGCATAAATTTCTATTTGTTTGGTAAAATAAAACAAAATCATAAATAAAAATATCTTTAAATCAATTCGAAATCGCATACATTGCCTCCCTATAATTCTAAAATGCTTTGTGGATTTACGGTTCTTTCAGAAATTCTAATCTCAAAATGTAAATGTGGTCCTGTTGAATTTCCTGTCGATCCTACTTCTGCGATTTCTTGTCCTTGTGTCACTTTATCTCCCTGTTTTACATATAAATTATTACAATGGGCATAAATAAGACTAACTTCTCCAATTTGAATTTTTAGATGCTTTCCGGTAATCCCCTTCTTCTGACGCCAAAACTACTTCTCCCTCTGTTGCTGCCATTATCTTTGTCCCCAAACTAGCTGCTATATCAGTTCCAGTATGATTTTTAGGCACGCTTCCTGTTGCCCCGTCTCTTTGCCCATAACCTGAACTAATAATTCCCTCTACTGGTTTAATAAAGCTTGTTGTCTTTTTTATATTTTCGATGTCTATCTCTTCTTGTGACAAATTTTGTGTTTCTTCCTTTATTTCTGCTTCTGCCCCTCCAATTGCCTCATTATTATTAGTAGTATCTTCTGAATTTCCCTCTGAATCTAATTGTTGTTGTGCCTCTGTTTCTGGCTCTGTTTCCGTTTTGGTTTCGGTAGTTTGCTCTGTTTTTCCAATGTTCATAATTTTCGTTTTTATCATTTCATATAATTCCATAAAATTGGTATCATAAGAAAGTATCTCATTAGCTTTATTAATAAAATCCTCTGAAAAAACATATTGATTATTTTGTACGATATAAAAAATCAAATAAATAGTCATACAAATTAATACTTGTATCACCATTTTCTTTAATAATTTTATATCTTTTTTATCATTTATTGCTACCTTAGCAACTGGTCTTTCTTCTCCTTGTTTCCTTCTTTCATAAATTTCCTCAGCTCGTCTTATTTTTTCCTCTACTGTCATTACTCTTTCCATAAAAACACCTCTTCTTAAACAATATGATAGCAAAAGGTGTTTTATGACTCATTTTATGATAAGTAACATCGCTTGTATAATTATAATCAAACTTGACAAAAAGGCATATCTTTTTAGCCTGATATATTTTTTACTACTTTTTATCGTTACATATTGTTTTTGTTCTTGCTTATTTTCTAATTTTGAAATATAGCTATACACTAGCATTTCTGCTTCTTTCAAGACATAATCCTTTTCCTTTTTAGCATTTTCTATTTCTTCTAACTTATTATTTTTATCTATTTTTTCTAATTTCTTTACTTTCTTACTAGACTTTAAAATCACGATAGCCTCTTCTACTAAGTTAGATGGCAAGTTTTTTAAAACTACCATATTTTTCATATTACTTGTTTCCATATGTACCTCCTAAAATTTATCGTTCTCTTTAAAGTTTTTCCACTTTTTTCAAGGATATACCATTAAATTTCTTGAAAAGCTAATTACATTGTACTATAATAAAATCATAATAGTTAGGAGTGTCATATGAAAAAATCAAATAAAAAATTTAGTATAGGTATGTTAATATTTAACATTTTATCCTTGATTATCGTTCTATTTGCCATTTATTGGCTCATCATATGGAATATAGAAAATCATAAAAACCAACAACTTCAAGAATCGCTTATCTCTAATACAGACATTATCACTGATGTAACGACCATTAATAATACAAAAGTAGAAAACATACGTGTTGACTTAAGTTCCTTACAAACTCAAAATTCAGATACAGTTCGGATGGCTCAAAGTCAATAACACTAATATCAACTACCCTGTTGTCCAATCCACTAATAATAGTTATTATTTAAATCATGGATTTGACAAATCTTATAATTCCTCTGGTAGTATTTTTGCCGATTACAAAAATAACATGGAGGATCTTGACCAAAACACTATCATTTATGGGCATAATCGTAGAAATGGAAGTATGTTTAGTGGTCTAAATACTACTTTAGAAGAAGCTTGGTATAAACAATTAGAAAATCAATTTATTAACTTAGATACCCTTTCCAAGACTACAATTTGGCAAATATTTTCGATCTATCAAGTAACCACTAAAAATGTTTCTAACCCAATTACTTTTTCTTCTGACATACATTTTTCTAATTTCATTGAAAAGACGAAACAAAAAAGTATTTACGCTTTTAATGTAAATTTAAATTCTACTGATAAATTGTTAACCCTATATACTTGTGGTAATAATACTTCTTATCGTGTTATCCTTCATGCAAAACTTATTTATGAAAAACCACATTAATCTATTTTAATAGAACAAATCGGAAAGCCTTAAGATTAGCATAATTTAAACTTTTTTCCTTGGCTTTCCGTTAATTTGTTCGTGCGCCAATTTTACATAGTAAAATTGTGTGCAATGTAATTTTCTATATTAGGAAAGTCTGTATGACTTTCCTAATATAGAACAAATCGGAAAGCCTTAAGATTAGCATAATTTAAACTTTTTTCCTTGGCTTTCCGTTAATTTGTTCGTGTGTCAAATTTATAAAATAAATTTGTGTACAATCTTTTTTATATGCATTTTAATATTTTTCACTTCTCTTTAATTTAATCCATGCATGAATTGCTAATCCCAATATTGCAACAATTGCCACTAATATTACTGATGTTACTCCTGTTTTTGGAAGTGATATAGTAGCTGTACTACTATTATTGCTACTGCTTTTTCCATCATATTTAGTTCCATCTCTTTGATTGCTTGTTATTGTAGTAGTAATAGGATTTGACTTTTTAGTTTCTTCTACGTTACCTATATTTCCTATATTTCCTCCATTTTTCTCATCTTCTACAACTGTTGGTTTGGTTGGTGATGTATTAGATGGATTATTAGATGGTGTATTATCTAAATAAAATTCATCACTTCTTATAATACTCTTATTTCCTTCTTTATCCTCTGCATAAATCCATAAATAGACTTTTTCAGTATCCCCTTTATTGATAATGGTATCACCGTTTTTAAAGGTTTCTTTAAAATCTTCTTCTTTTGGTGGTTCTTTTGAATTAGTCCAAATATATTTTAAACTTCCTTCGTTTACACCTGACGGATCTTCTACCTCTACTTTAGTACCCTGCTCTTTTTTATGTTCTTTGTTTCCATTTGGACTAAAGCTTACCATTGGACCTGTTACATCCTTTTCTTTATATTGCATTGTAAAGGTAGTATTGGCTGTATTTCCTGCTTCGTCTTCTACATTAATTTGGTATACACCATTTTGTTTTAAACTATCGCCTAGTTTATAAGAATATGGTTTACCATCTAACATAACCTCTATCGATATGTTACTCGTTTCGTCTTTAATCTCTGGTGTTACTTCGCTTTGATATACTTTCCCTTTCTCTACTCCTTTTATAGTTGGATTATCATTATCAAGGTAGAATGCTTCACTTCTTTGTATTTTTACATCTCCTACTTCATTTTCTGCCATTGCCCATAGATACCAAATTCCGCTATCTGCATCTTTTGTTATGGTTTGATTATTTTGGTAACTTCCTATCAATGTCGTTGCTGTAAAATCTGCTTCTGTAATTCCTTCTTCTTTGTTGCTCCATAGATATTTTAAACTTTCTTGTTTCAAATTAAATTTACTTCCTACTTCTATTTTAGTAGATTGCATTTTGCGATAATTTTTGTTGCCATCTGGTGTAAAGCGAATGGTTGGTATTTTCGTTCTAACAAAAACTTCTTCTGTTTGACTTAGAGCTCCCTGTATTCCTACATTACTAATTCCTCTTGCTTTTACTTTATAGTCTCCTATTTCATCTAAAACTAAGTCTTCTCCTACCGCTATATCCTTCCAAGTAGTTCCTCCATCCAAGCTATATTGATATTTTGCAATTCCACTTAGACAAGTACTTCCACTAATACCAATTTTTACATTATCACTTATCGTAGACCTTTCTTTTGTGTTAATAGTTAGATCTGGTGCTGTTGGAATTGTATTATCTATATAAAATTTACTAGATTTTGATAAAGCTATGTTTCCTTTTGTATCTTTTGCATATACCCACAAACACCAATTATCTCCTGAAACGCTATCTTTCGTGACAGTATCTCCATTTTTAAATGCTACTGAATCTGGCATAAAAGTTTCTTCTGTTAACACTTGTACGCTTTGTGTCCACTTATATCTAACACTAGAAGCATCAATTCCATTTTTATCCGTAATCGTTACTTTTGTACTTTGTGAAGTAGCCCAATTGGTATTTCCATTGGGTGTAAAGGTAATCGTTGGACCTGTACTATCAATTGTAAAGTTGATTTCTGTTTCATTTCCCATTTCATCTTTTACTTTTATGGTATAATCTCCATCTTCGGTTATTTTGTCTCCTTTTTTATAAGGTACTTCTTCTCAATCTTTGATTAATGTAATTTCTACTTCTGAAGCATCTTCTATAATTGGTGTTACTTCTTTATAGCTCTCCCCTTCTTCAACTCCTGTTATCTTTGGTGCTGAGGTATCTACTTTAATAGTATATGGTCCTGTTATTTCTCCTGTTGTTCCAACATTGTTTACAGCACGTGCATAAATAACATAGGTACCATCTTTTCCAAAGTTAAAAACTTCATTTTCGGAAACATCTCTCCAAGTAACTTTATTATTTAAACTATATTGATATTTTCGAATTCCACTTGGTGATTCGCTTCCTGAAAGGCTTACTGCCGCTTTTTCTCCAATAGTCTGATTATCTTCTGCATTAGAGGTAATAGTTGGTGCTGTTGGGGTATTATTATCTAAATAAAATCCTTCACTTCTACTTATTGCTGTGTTTCCTAAAGTATCTTTTGCTATTGCCCATATGTACCATATCCCACTATCTGTATTTTTAGTTACCGTTTCTCCTGAATGAAATCCAGTTGTAATTTGTTCTTCTGTTAGTGGTGTTTCACTTTGGCTCCAAACGTACTTCAAACTTTCTTGATTTAAATCACTAGTATGTGTTACTGCAATTTGTGCACTTTGTCCCTTTTTCCATAACGTACTTCCATTTGGTGTAAAAGTAATCGTTGGTGGCATTTGATTTGCATCCACAATAAAATGTATTGTAGTTTTATTTCCGATTTCATCTGTCACTGTCAAAATATAATTTCCACTCTCTGTAATTTCTTCTCCTTCATTTTTATCATTAATAGGATAAACTTTCTCCACACCATCTTTTGTTAAAACAGCATTTATTTCTGAAATATCTGTAATAATTGGTTTTACGCTTTTATATTTCTCTCCTTCTCTTATTCCTGTTATAACAGGAGCATCTTTATCTATTTTCACAATAAATTCTTCACTTTCTGCTCCTTCTATACCTGTATTACCAATAGCTCTTGCTTTTATTCTGTAAATTCCACTTTCGTTGAAGTCACATTGATTCCCTTCACCATCCCCTAATGTTCCATCACTTACATCATAGCTATATGTATATTTTTTAATTCCACTTAAGTTAGTACTACCAGCAATGGATATCGTAGCACTTTGATTGGTCCATTCATTATTTGGAACATTTGCTGTAATGATTGGTGCTGTTGGTGGTGTATTATCTAAATAAAAAGCATTACTCCTTGCATAACTTACATTTCCTTGTTGGTCTTTTGCCATAACCCAAATATACCAATCATTTCCTGATTCTGTACTATTTTTAACTGTACTTTGGTTTTCAAACCAATTTTCAAATTCTTCTTCGTTAGGTCTTGTAGCTTTTTGTGTCCACACATATCTTAGTGTACTTTCATTTACTCCTACACCACTTCCATCTGTCACTGTAATTTTACTTTTTTGTTCACACGCCCATATTCCATTTCCATTTGGTTCAAAGGTAATAGTAGGTCCTTGTGTATCGTCTACTGTAGTAAATGCTTTAATACATAAACTAGCAGTAGGCATCATGGTAGCAATGTCTTGCCAATTTTCATTTTTACCATTAAGAGAAATAAATCCTTCTCCTTCATTTGCTGTAGCTGTATCCCACTTAGTACTTACATCTCCAAAACCATTAGCAGTTAGGCTTGCTTCTACTGCTACTGTAACTTTTTCTGAATGATTGTATTTTACCATAACAGCAAATTTATTATTCGTTAAAGCAATTGGTGTTGTTAATTTAATAGTCTGATATCCTTCTTCTAATGTAACGCCACTTGCTACTAATGTAGCATCTGTTAAATTTAATTCTCCTTTTGTATTCACATAAACATCAATTGTATGTCTTCCACCTTTTCCTGTAATAGCTATTTCTTTTAAGTTTTCTTTTTGACTCTCTTTTCTGGTAAATATATTTGCTGCATACATAGTTGTAGGGTGTTTTCCTGTTTCTCCTATTTCTGGTGAAAAGTTTATATTACCAGCTAAAATATCATATTGATATAAATTTTTATAATCTCTATCTTTTACAGAAACAATACCTGTATTTTGTCTTTCTATCATAACATCTTCATAAGAAATATAGTAATAACCTCCGTTAAATCCTGCACCATATGAGTTTAGTGCTAACCAGGCTCCATCTTTTGAGGGTCTGCAAGAACTATTAAAGTGTTCTTTTGCATAGTTATCATCCCATCCAATAATAGTAACTAAATGATCTTGCAAAACACTATTATTGTTACAATAATAAGATGTTGCTAATATTGGAGAACTATTATTAAAATATTGTACTGCACTTGAATTTGTATTGGCACTTACAGCTCCATATGTAGCTATATGATCTTTTATTTGTTGTCTTATTTCATTAACTGCATCGTCACTTAATGAATTTCCTTGATTGTCTTTATAAACAGTAACACCGTTTTCTATTTCTTTATAAATACTTGGAAAATCAACATATTTTTCTATCTTTTGTCCTACTGGCTTATTAATTTCTGATAAATTTATTTTCGCCTCTGAATTTTGAAACGGCATATCTTTTTCTAGTACTGGTCCTAGTCCACTTGTATAATAGCTTAGTCCCACAGCACTATTTCCACCACTACCTACTTCTCTGTTATAACCATTTACATTCGTTCCATCTAAAAAAGTTTTAGCAGTAGTATACTCCATATGTCTTGTTGAAAATATAGGAGAACTGTATCCTCTTGTTAAACTAATATTCGTTTCTACCTCACTAACAATTGGAAACGTCCAACAACTTTGAGTTTGCTTTTGATCTTTTACTTTAATACTAATATAATCTCTCAAATCAAAGCTTGCCGTTCTACTTGCCTTTACATCAAAAATTGTTCTGTTATTAAATTCGGTCTGTTCTTTTGGCTCATATGAGGTACCAAAAGGGCTCGGTTCTATATATTTCTGTTTTTCTTCTTCTGACAATTCAAGCCATTTTTTATAGTCTTGCGTATATTCTAATTCATTAGGATTTCGTAATTTTACTAGTTCTTGCTCGTCTATAACTATCTCTTCCCCATCATCTTGTGCATATGTTATTTTTATATTTATTGTAGTTAAAATTAATAGAGCCATTACTACAAAAACAATTTTTATTCTTCTCCAATATCTTTCCATTTGCCAACGCTCCTTTTTATCAATTTTTTATTTTTCTTTTCAAAATACATATTCTACATTTTTTATAATAAAGAATTTCTGGCAATTTTTCAATATCTGAAATATCATCGATGTTTATCTTAGGTCATTTTCCCCTAGGGAATTAGTGTTTTGCCATATTGTTACCTTTCTTTTTCACTTTTGTGATATTTTTGTAAAAAAACTCTTCCATTTATAAGTTTTGCTAGGGAATTCTGTAAAAGCGAGAATTTGCAAAAAAGT
>CANOYI010000085.1 GCA_947571515.1 uncultured Clostridium sp.
CAAAGCTTTAACAGCCTCAGCATAGCCAAATATCCAATTCTTTTCCAACCAGATTTGTGCCTTAAGGAAGGAAGATGAAAAATGAATAAAAAAACAGTAAAAGACATTGATTTAAAAGGAAAGAAGGTATTAGTTCGTTGTGACTTCAATGTACCAATGGACGAAAATCAAAAGATAACAGACAATACAAGGATTGTAGCAGCATTGCCAACTATAAAATATTTATTGGAAAATAATTGCGCTATTATTTTGTGTTCACACTTGGGAAGACCAAAAGGAGAATTTAAACCAGAGTTTTCGTTAAAGCCAGTGGCAAAAGAATTGGCATACTTATTAGGAAAAGAAGTTATTATGGCAAATGATGTCATTGGGGAAGATGCCAAAACAAAAGCAAGTAATTTGGAACAAGGACAAATTTTATTATTAGAAAATGTAAGGTTTCACAAAGAAGAAACAGATAACGATTCAGCATTTGCAAAAGAGTTAGCTAGTATGGCAGAAATCTATGTAAGTGATGCTTTTGGTTCTACTCATAGAGCACATGCTTCTACAGCAGGAGTTGCTAAATTTTTACCAGCTGTATCAGGATTTTTGATTGAAAAAGAATTAAAATTTTTAGGGAATGCAATCTCTAATCCAGAAAGACCATTTGTTGCTATTTTAGGAGGAGCAAAAGTTTCTGATAAAATAGGAGTGATTGACAGTTTATTAGAAAAAGTGGACACATTAATGATTGGAGGAGGAATGGCATATACATTCTTTAAGGCACAAGGTTATGAAGTAGGAAATTCAATCTGTGAGTTAGATAAATTAGATTTAGCAAAAGATTTAATGAAAAAAGCAGAAGAAAAAGGTGTCAAATTAATGCTTCCAGTTGATACCAAGGTAGGAAAAGAATTTAAATCAGATACGGAAAGCAAGACAGTAGCGTGGACAGAAATCCCAGCTGGTTGGGAAGGTTTTGATATAGGAGAAGAAACCATAAAACAATATAGAGAAGAATTGCAAAAGGCTAAAACAGTAGTATGGAATGGCCCATTGGGATTGTTTGAATTTGACCAATTTGCGGTAGGAACGAATAGCATAGCAAAGGCATTGGCTGAAATCGATGCTACTACGATTATTGGAGGAGGAGATTCATCAGCTGCTGTTAAGAAGATAGGGCTAGAAGATAAGATGACTCATATTTCAACAGGTGGAGGAGCTTCACTAGAGTTTTTAGAGGGTAAGGCTTTGCCTGGTATCGAATGCCTTTTAAACCAATAAAAATCAGCATCTTGCACATTTTGAGTTAGTTGTGTGAAGTGAAGCGAACTACAAATAACTTATGCAATCGAACAGTAGTAAGATTGATACTGTAACAGCTAAAGCTTAACAGTATCAGCAAAATGCACAATATACTAATTTTTATTGGTTTATGAAAAATGAGACAAACCTCAATGAAGTTGCAAGTATTAAAATTTAATTAGTTTAGAAATACAAAGAAAAGGATGTAAAAAATGTGAATCAATTTAAAGAAAGACTAAAAAAAGAAAAAGTAAGTTTTTTTAAAGTATTTGAACAAGGAAGAGATGGTAAAAAAGTTTATAAAGGAAGTATTGTGCCAGAAGGAGAATTAAATTCACATTATTCTTTAGCTACTGTTTCCTGTTTTGTTTTCAATGAAAAAGGAGAGGTTTTAGTAGAAAAAAGATCTATGAATAAAAAAATTGCTCCAGGCATACTAGATATAGTTTCTGGGCATATCGATAATAACGAAACACCAACACAAGCAATGATTAGAGAATATGTAGAAGAATTACATGATGGAAATCAAGAAGAACGAGAAAAAGCAAGAAATGAAGCAATTGAAAATTTAAAGAAATTAGAAGAATTATATTTGATTTGTGATAAAAAGGGATATTATGTTCAATTTTATGCAATGCTAACAAAATTAACAACAATTACAACTCAAAAAGAAGAAATAAGAAATATAGAATGGATTCCAATGGAAGAATTATTTGAAATGATACGACAAGGAAAAACAGGCATTGTGTATGACAAAAAGCTTGAAATAGTTTTTGGGCAAGTAAGAGAAACCTATCAAGAAATTGTAGAAGGGAAAGAGGAACACAGTGGAACGATTAGATGTTTTAGATGAAGAAGGGCATGTGACAGGAAAAGTAGAAGATAAAGATATTATACATGAGAAAGGATTATGGCATAAAGAAGTAGATGCTTGGATTATGAATGAAAAAGGAGAAATCTTAATACAAAAGAGAGCAGAAACTAAAAAACAGGCACCCAATAAATGGGTATCAACAGGAGGTCATGTAAAAAGTGGTGAAGATACGAAAGAGGCAATAGTTAGAGAAGTAAAAGAGGAAATAGGACTGGACTGTGAAAAAGAAAATTTACATTTAATATTAATTGCTAAACATCGATCCTATCGAGGAGACAATAATGTTTTTCGTTATTTATACTTTTATCGAACACAAAAACAATTGCAAGATTTTATACTTGAAAAACAAGAGGTAAGTGAGCTGAAATATATTACAATTCAAGAGTTGGAAGATGTAGTAGAAAAGGAAGATGAAAACTATCTATTCTGGCATGAAGAATACATTCAAGACGTTATTCATTATTTGAAGAAAAATATATAAAAAGGAGAGAATCGTATGAGAAAAAAAGTAATTGCAGGAAACTGGAAAATGAACATGCTTCCAAACGAAGCAATCAGTTTTATTGAGGAATTAGCACCATTAGTCAAGGATACTAAAAATGAGGTAATATTATGTGTGCCATACACAGATTTATTTTATAGCTTATTAACAGCACAAAATACAAATATTAAAATTGGAGCACAAAACATGCACTTTGAAGAAAGTGGAGCTTACACAGGAGAAGTGTCTGGAAAGATGCTAAAATCTATCAATGTAGAATATGTCATTATAGGGCATTCAGAAAGAAGACAATATTTTAATGAAACAGATGAAACTGTCAATAAAAAAATAAAGGCAGCTTTTCAATATGGTTTAAAACCAATTGTATGTGTAGGAGAAACATTAGAAGAAAGAGAAGCGGGAAAAACCGAAGAAATCATAACAAAGCAAACACAACTAGCACTAGAAGGATTGACAGAAGAGCAAGTTAAAAATACAATTATAGCTTATGAGCCAATTTGGGCAATTGGAACAGGAAAAACAGCAACCAAGGAAGATGCCAATAATAGTATTAAAGCAATTAGAAATAAAATTGTCGAAATCTATGGACAAATGGTAGCAGATGAGGTTATAATACAGTATGGCGGAAGTGTAAAAAGCACAAATGCAAAAGAACTATTCGAAATGTCTGATATAGATGGAGGTCTAGTTGGAGGAGCAAGTCTTAAGGCAGAGGAATTTAGTAAAATAGTTGAATTTGAAAAATAATAGTCATCTTGCGTGGTTAAATTTAATTCAAAAATCCTCGAAGTACAAACGTATATCTCCGGTATTTTGAATTAAATTTGCCTAGCAATATAACTATTCTTTTTCAAATTGAAACAACAGGTGAGACAAAAGGGACAGGTTTCATTTGTCTCATGAATTTAATCGAAAAATGTCGAAATAGGATATCAATATAAATTCACAAAAATTGACAAAAAGCGACAAAAAAGATGAGACAAATGAAACCTGTCCCCCTTGTCTCAAAAAGAAAAGGAAGGTAGAAAATGAAAGACAAACTAACAATGCTAATGATATTAGATGGTTTTGGGGACAATCCAAATGGAGATGGAAATGCCATTAAACTAGCCGAAACACCTAATATTGATAAACTAATGAAAAAATATGAAAATACAGAAATCCATACAAGTGGTCTAGCAGTAGGATTACCAGATGGACAAATGGGAAATTCAGAAGTAGGGCACACCAATATTGGAGCTGGTAGAATTGTATACCAAGAATTAACAAGAATTACAAAATCAATCGAAGATGGTGATTTCTTTACGAATCCAGAATTTATCGCTGCCATTGAAAATTGTAAAAAGTACAATTCTAAATTGCATATTTTAGGATTATTATCAGATGGTGGTGTTCATAGCCATAATAGACATTTATATGGATTGTTAGAAATGGCAAAAAGAAGAGATTTTGAAGATGTATATGTACATTGTTTTTTAGATGGAAGAGATACGCCACCAGCATCAGCAGAAAGCTATTTGATTGACTTGCAAGATAAAATGTCAGAAAAAGAAATTGGAAAAATTGCAAGTATTTCAGGAAGATTTTATGCTATGGATAGAGATAAAAGATGGGAAAGAGTGAAAAAATGTTATGATGCTTTAGTAGAAGGAGAAGGAAATAAAGCAGGAAATGCGGTAAAGGCGATCGAGGATTCTTATCAAAAAGAAGTATTTGACGAATTTGTAGAACCAACATTAATTTGCAATGGAGAAGAACCAGTGGCAACCATTGGAGAACATGATTCTGTTATTTTCTTTAACTTTAGACCAGATCGAGCAAGAGAAATAACAAGAGCTTTAGTAGACCAAGATTTTGAAGGTTTTGAAAATAAAAAAGGTTTAGATCTATATTATGTATGTTTTACGAATTATGATGAATCTATGCCAAATGTACACATTGCTTTTAAAAAGGAAACTTTACAAAATACCTTTGGGGAATATATAAGTCAAAAAGGATATACCCAATTACGTATTGCAGAAACGGAAAAATATGCTCATGTAACTTTCTTCTTTAATGGAGGAGAAGAAAAACAATATGAAGGAGAAGACAGAATATTAGTGCCATCTCCAAAAGTAGAAACTTATGATTTAAAGCCAGAAATGAGTGCCTATGAAGTTACAGATAAGGTATTAGAAGCGATTAAAAATGATAAATACGATTGTATTATATTAAATTATGCCAATACGGATATGGTAGGACACACAGGAAGCTTAGAAGCAGCTATGAAAGCGGTAGAAGCAGTGGATGAATGTGTCGGAAAAGTAGTAGAGTTGGTAGAAGAAAAGCAAGGTAATATGCTAATCACAGCAGACCATGGCAATGCGGAACAAATGATTGATTATAGCACAGGAGAACCACATACAGCTCATACAACCAATCCTGTACCACTAATATTAGTTACACCAGATGAAACTTTAAAATTAAAATCAGGTGGAAAATTAGCAGATTTAGCACCAACCATGCTAGATTTAATGAATCTTGAAAAACCAGAAGAAATGACAGGAAATAGTTTATTAGATAGAGGATAATAGGTAAAAGGATAAAAGGGATATGTTGAATCATACAAAAAAAGTAAAGGAAATATATGAAGATATACAACGAAAGTTATTTTATATGATACCAGAAAAATGGGAAAAATTATATCTATATAGTTCTGTCCTTGATGAACTAGACAGAGAAGGAAAGACAGGCGAATTATTCTTTTATTACATTCCAAAAGGTATCTTTAAAAAGAAACCAGTTAATGTATATGAAATACCAACTAAATTTAATTTAGATGAAAATCAATACTTAAGGCTAGTCCAAATTTTATATGGCAAAATAAAAGAATTAAGACAAGAGTTTCGAAAATCAGAAACAAAAGAAATTTGGACTAATTTAACGATGTCAATTCAAAGTTTAAAATTTAAAGTAGAATATGATTATACCGATTTAAATCATAGTGATTTTTCAAGTTATGAAAGACATGTTATTTGGCGTTATGAGAATTTAGGAATTGGTGAAGAACAGATTAGTAAAGAAGATAAAGAAATTTTAAAGCGATATCATTTGGGAGCGAGAACATTAGCTAGAAAAGAGCATTATGATGCTGGTATTTACATTCATGATATTGAAAATGTGATTGCTTATAGTAACGAAAATGCTAGTACCCCAGATGTAGAAGAAGTGGTAGAAACAACAGAGAAAAAATTGAAAAATCAGCTGTTATTATCAAAAGAAGAAATAGAAAAAATGAAAGAGCAATAGTGTTATTCATTTTTTATGTATGTTTGTTTAATTATTCAATGTTAATATATATTATTTTTTACACCTTGTGTGTCGAAACCTACTAAATGAAAGTCCCTGTGTAGGTTGCTCCAATGCTACTTGCTTTGCTCGTTTTGCTGTCTACTGTTAAAGTTTTGCTTGTTACAGTGGCAGTATGCGGTGGCTGGTCGCTTACGCAGTGTTACAAAATAATATATATTAACATTGAATAAAAATGAAAAAACATATGTAAAGTTATATAAAATAAATGTAGAAATGAAAGGAGCAATTAAAAATGATTTATGCAAAAGAATTAGAAGAAATGTGCCCAGTAGCAAAAGGAGTAGACCATGGACCAGCACCGATTCCAGAAGAGGGAAAATGGGTAAAAGCAAAAGAAATTAAAGATATTTCAGGATTAACACATGGTATTGGATGGTGTGCACCTCAACAAGGAGCATGTAAATTAACTTTAAATGTAAAAGAAGGAATTATTCAAGAAGCATTAATTGAAACAATTGGATGTTCAGGAATGACACACTCAGCAGCTATGGCAGGAGAAATTTTGACAGGAAAAACTTTATTAGAGGCTTTAAATACAGATTTAGTGTGTGATGCTATTAATACGGCAATGAGAGAATTGTTCTTACAAATTGTATATGGTAGAACACAAACAGCTTTCTCTGAGGGAGGTCTTCCAGTAGGAGCAGGGCTAGAAGATTTGGGAAAAGGACATACCAGTCAAGTAGGTACCATTTATTCAAGTTCTTTAAAAGGACCTAGATATTTAAATTTAGCAGAAGGATACATAGTTGAAATTGGTTTAGATAAAAATGACCAAATTATTGGTTATAAATATGTTCATTTAGGTAAAATGATGGATAATATTAAGGCTGGAATGGAAGCAACTGAGGCAATTGAAAAGGCTTCTGGTACGTATGGAAGATTTGATGAAGCAGTAAAGAAGATGGATCCAAGAAAGGCATAGAAAATATGATATTAATGCTAATAATATTGATATTAACACTGATATTAGTTACATTTGTTATGTTGAAATATAGGAAAAACAAAAAATTATTAATAATTTTAACGATTATTTTAATAATAATGGTTGGCATACGGGATAGCCTATATATCTTCGATATCAATGAAAAGGCCAGTAGAGATTAAATATTATGACGAAAAAAGTGGATTATCAATAGATTGAGAGTGATGAGTATGCAAAAGTTTGGATTAGATGAAAAAGTGATAGAAGACATAGTAAATATTCTAAAAAAATATAAAGAAGTAGAAAGTGCAAAGATATTTGGTTCACGAGCAAGAGGAGATTATCGAAAAGCATCTGATATCGATATTGCTTTATTTGGCGAACATTTAACATTTTCTATTAATACAAAGATATTTTTTGACATCGATGATTTATATTTACCCTATAAAATAGATTTAATTAATTTTAATAGTATAAGTTCAGATGATACAATAAGAGACAGTATAGTAAGAGAAGGAGTGGAATTTTATGCCAAATAATATAGTAGAAAGTTATAAAACCTTCAAAAAAGCCTATTTAAAACTAAAAGAATTTGTAGAAACTGATAATGGAAGTGAGAAAGACAGAGGTGCTATTATTAATGCCTATCAATATACATTTGAACTTCTGTGGAAAACATTGCAGAAGTATATGCAACAATTAGAAATGTTGGATGAATTGGGACCAGGTAGTGTTATCAGAACTGCTTTTCAATATAACATCATTGACAATGGTTCCATCTATATGTCCATGTTGAAAAATAGAAACTTGATTACACATACCTATAAAGAAGATGTAGCAGAAGAAATTTATACACGAATTAAAGAAGAATATATGGAAGAACTAGAGAATTTTATAAAAAATTTTGATAATAAGATTAAAAAAACGAATCCTAAGAATTTCTAAGCGATGGTAATCGCAAAGAAATTCTAACAATTCGCATAATTATCTTCTATGAAAATTTATCATACAATGATAAATTTTCTAGAATATAAATAATAAGGAGGAATAAAAATGGCAGTAACATTTGAAAGTTATGAAAGAAGAATAGACCAAATCAAACCAGTCATGGAAAAATACGGAATCAAAGATTTCGAAGATGCTATTTCAATATGCAAAGAAAAAGGATTTAATCCTTATGAAATTGTAAAAGGAGTACAACCAATTTGTTTTGAAAATGCAGCTTGGGCATACACGGTTCGGAGCAGCAATTGCTATTAAAAAAGGATGCACGAAAGCAGCAGATGCAGCAAAAGCAATTGGAGAAGGATTACAAGCATTTTGTATACCAGGTTCAGTTGCAGATGATAGAAAAGTTGGATTAGGACATGGAAACTTAGCTTCTATGCTATTATCAGAAGATA
>CANOYI010000086.1 GCA_947571515.1 uncultured Clostridium sp.
GTTCTTCTCCCTTCTGCAGTTCTTCTAGTTCCTTCTGCAGCTCTTCTTGTTCTTCGTAGTCTGTCTCATTCTGGTCAATATATCCATATTTACCATCTGACTGAACTATCAAACTATCTTCTTCTATTCCGAAGATATATAAACCTGCTCCTTTTGCAACATAATCCATAATCTCCTTTTTCTCTGGATCTGCGTAAATTCTTAGGTCTTTTGTTGCATTGACACGACCTATCCATTTTGATTTTTTTGCCTTAGGGGATGCTTCTATCTTTTTACTATCCGTCTCCTCTTCTGGCTTAGGTGTTTCTAATATCTCATCATGTGTTAGTTTAGTAGTTTTTGCATACCGCATTACAGATACTTCTAAATCTGGAAATACTGGTTTATAACCAGCATGCACTACTTTTGTTGCGTTTTCGTTTCCTGACTTTTGTTCGGCTTCTCCTAATAGAAACCAAAGTCCTAAAGTAAGTATTACTACAATGAGCAGTACGCTCATTTTTTTGAGCCGTTTGATGCTCTTGATTTGTTGTCTTCTTTGGAGTTCCTCTGCCATAATGGCACCCTCCAATCTCGATATTTTTTCTTTTTCCATATAAATCTCTCCTTTCTGGCATTACAATGCCTTAAAAAATTTTTTTACAATCCGCACATAACCGTGCATTACTTTAATTATACTATAATTTTACATAATAGTCAAACATAAACAGTTTTTTCATTTTCTCCTATCCACTGCGTAGCTACTACCCATTACTGACTTAGCAGCATGTTTCACTTGGGCGCCAGCTTCCCCAATTTCTAGGATATTGCTAAACCTTCCTACATCAGCAATTACCACTCCAATTGATAACGAAGTTAATGGAAATTGTTCTATAATTCCCTTTCTATTTGCTACTTCTATATAGCCTTTCTCCAGATCATCATCTGTAAAATATCTTCCTACATTGTGGTCAAAATGTGCCAAAATATTCTGGCATACTTTTTCGCAAGCATTTCCTGGTATTAGAGCAACAAAATCATCTCCGTCCAATATGCCCAATAAAAGTATCCTCCATTCCACTTTCATGGATGCATTGAATAATCGTTTGTGCTGTAAATTCTATAATTTCATCACCTTTTAAAAAGCCATATACATCATTATAGGCTTTGAAATTATCTAAATCTAAATATAACACACAAAAAGCATCTTTTTTCAAAATTCTCTTCTTTAATTCGGCATGTATTTGTACATTTCCTGGTAGACCTGTTAATGGGCTCATTCTTCTATTGGTAGAAAGTAATCTACTTAAATTTTTTACAGTATGATACAAATATTGTTCATCAACTGGTTTTTTTATAAAATATTCAATAGATTCATGTAATATCCTTAATCGATGCTCTCTATCCCCTTTTGATGATACAACAATAACTGGTGTTATGGTATTGTCCTCATCTTTTCTTATTTTTCTACACAAATCCACAACATCTCGATCAATAGCATCTTCATTAATAACAATCAAAGATGGAATATTTTTCAACGCAATATCAATTTGTTCTGTTTTAACACTCGTAAACTTATATTCTGGATCATTTCTAAATAATTCTCTAAAAATAACAATTGATGAATCGTCATCATCGATAATATATACATCTTGTAACATCTGGTATTTCCTCCGTTTATTTTTCTTCATTATATACAAAAAGACTTGCTTATTTCAAGTCCTTTTGTTTGTTTTTCACTCTTTTTTTCCTTGATTCTATTTTCTGATTTAATACTTCTGTAATTTCTTTGGTATTAATAGCAGGAAAGGCTTTTTTCAAACGGTATACATTTTTGTATAAACGTAAAATGGTTTTGTTTCTTTTCTTTTTCAAACTTTCTACTAATTGTTGTATATTTTCTGTTGTTGTAATTTTGTCCTCTTTTTCTTTCTTTAATGCTTTGATTTCTTTTAATTTCTCCTTGATTTCTTTATTGATATTTTCTACTTTTTCTAATGTAGTTTTTATATTTTTTACATGAATAATAGTTGTAATCATATCTGCTAGAAAAACCATAAAGAAAATAGCCATTACATAATTTAATAGATTGATATCTATTTTTGCTATGATTCCTTGTACAAATGGATGAATGTACTTTACAAATAAAACTCCTAATATTCCCCAACAAATAGAATTGGTTAAACAAATTCGACCTTGAAAATTAAATTTATGGTCAGAATAATCCCAATATTTTGTATGAAATAATGTTTCTAATATGACACCTACAATGTATTCCCAAACTGTTAACACAATAATAGCTATACAAAATAGTAGTATTGGCTTGTTTTCAAATTGATCTAAAAATAGAAACATAATAGTAGCACCAAATCCATAAATCGGGCAAAACGGGCCTCTCAAAAAGCCCGTATTAATTAACTTTTTTTCACAGATGGATCGGAAAACCGATTCCATAATCCATCCTAAAAATGAATATATCATAAAATATGTGATTAATTCCACTGGGTTAATGCTCATTTTATCCTTCCTTATATAACATGTATACATTATTTATTAAACATAGCTCTAAATGTTTCTGTAATATCATTTTCATTATATACTGTTACTTCTAATTTGTTTTCTCCATCATGTAGTGGATACTTATATTCAAACTCTTTTCTATCTTCTAATGATAGTTCAGCTTTTAAATCTAATCTATATTTTTCAGTTTCATTAATAATAAATTCTACTTTCGTAAGTCCTTGCTCATCAGAAGCGTTAATAATAAAATCTGAACCGTCTGTTGTTACATCTAGTTTTGGTTTGGTTACTCCTTTTACCTCTTGTTCTTTTGTTTCTGTTTTATTATTCACATCTACTACAATTACCGTTAATATATGTTGTCCCTTTGGTATCTCTATTGTCTGTTCGATTTCGTCATCATTGATATCTACTTTTGTTTCTTCTTCTTCATCCCATCGATAAGTCATATATTGAAGCTTATTTTTCCCGCTTGCTGTTATTTTTAAATTGCTTCCTTCTGGTTTTATATCAATTGTAATGTCTCCTTCTGCTGTGTATACCTTTTCATATTCAATTTCTTGCCCATTTATATCACTGGCATGAACTGTTAATCTATTGGTTCCTGTTGGTAATTCAATGTTGGTTTCTATTTCTTTTTTCCCACTACATGGGATTTCTGTTATTCCTTCTCCATTCCAATCATAAGTTATTTTAGATAATGTTTTGTCATGTGTTACCTTTAATAATACCGCCGTTTCCGCTGTTTGTTCAACATAGATGACTGGCTTGCTATTTGTTACTTCTTTGTTTGCTCCTTGATACATGGAATATGAACCTGAACCAATCATAAATATGCCAAATATTAATATGGCAATGGAAAAGAATTTTAATATACTATTAACCTCTATTGGTCCACTATTTCTTGTTCTATTTTTTTTTGGTTTTCCTTTTGGACTGTTATCTATACTTAATATTTGATTCAATCTTTTCACCTCATTTGTCATATTGGGATGTTATCATATCTTTATTAACTGCATCCTTTTTGATTATACCATATGGATTTTCTAATGTAAACCTATATAATAGGATTAAATCTTAATTTTTTATAAAAATGTTTCTGGTCAGCCTACTCTTATATTTTTTAGTAAGAAAGCTTAATATATTATTTTTGAAATTATGAAAAAAGCACAAACTAAAAACCGTTGCTATTTCAACGGTTTTTTCGCTTATTTATTACTATTAGTTTTGTGTATATGGTAAGATTGCAATATGTCTTGCTCTTTTTACTGCTGTTGTGATATCTCTTTGATGTTTTGCACATGCACCAGTTGTTCTTCTTGGCAAGATTTTTCCTTTATCATTAACAAATTTCTTTAATTGCTCTGGATTTTTGTAATCTAATACAAAGTCTTTATTGCTACATAATACACATACTTTTTTTCTTTGTTTTCTGAATTTTGGATTGTAGTCCTCATCATAGTTTTTGTTATTTTTTTTATTTTGTTTCTTGTCTGCCATCTTATTATTTCCCCCTTTGGCTATTTAGAATGGTAGGTCATCACTAGAAGATACTTCAAAGTCTGAACCCATATTGCCAGGTGCTGTATTTCCAAATGTATTTTCAAAAGAACCTGCTCCTGCTTCTGCTTCTCTTTTGCTGTCTGCAAAATAAGCTTCTTCTGCTACTACTTCTGTTACATAGTGTTTGGTTCCTTGGTCATCATCCCAAGTTCTTGTTTGTATTCTTCCGATCACTCCTACTTGTTGACCTTTCTTAAAGTATTTGCTACAAAATTCTCCTAGTTTACTCCAAGCTACTATGTTGATGAAATCTGCTTGTCTTTCTTCTCCTTGTCTAACAAATCTTCTGTTGACTGCTAAACTGAAAGAAGCTACTAGAGTGTTGTTTGTTTGTGTGTATCTTACTTCTGGGTCTCTTGTTAATCTTCCCATTAATATTACTTTGTTCATTTTATATCACCTTTCTTTACTTTAAATAAAGGCCCCTCTCTTTATTTAATTTTTTTATTTCTGCTTAGTCATTAAGCTTCTTTTTTTACCACGATAAATTTCATGATATCATCTGTAATTCTATAAACTCTTTCAAGTTCTTGGATAGAATCTGGCTTTGCTTCAAAGTTGAATAATAAGTATGTACCTTCCTTAAATTTTTTGATTTCATAAGCTAATTTCTTTTTCCCCATGTTTTCTACTGATTCAACTTTTCCGTTTTCATTGATTAATCCTGTGAATTTTTCTTCTAAAGCTTTTAAACCAGCTTCATCTAAATTAGGATTAACAATGATAATACTTTCGTATTGGTTCATTATTTTCACCTCCCTTTGGATTGATAACCTACCTCATTTTTTTGGTAAGTAGAGATTTGTCAACACAAAAAAATTGCAAGCAATTTTTTTTGCATAACCATGTTTTCTAATGAATTGGAAATAAAATTTTCATTTCATTAAAAAGCGGTGCTATTCAAAGCACCGCTATTTTATCATATTTCTTTTTGTTTTGCAAGCGATTTTTTAACAAATTCTTTGATTATCTCTTTATCTTCATAAGTTGTAATTTTTATATTAGTATAATCCCCTTCTATTATTTTTACCTTATCTTTGTTTTTCTCTAATAACATACAGTCATCAGTAGCTTCTTCTGCTTCATATTTTTTGTGTAACTTCAATAAGTTTTTTCTCTCAAAGCATTGAGGTGTTTGGACAATCCATGTATTACTTCTTTTTGTACTTTGCACCACAATGTTATTCTCATCTGTTATCTTTATGGTATCTTTAGAACGCACCCCTATCGTTGCCCCTTTATACTCTTTCATAGCTTCTATACATTCATTAATATAAAACTGTTTTATGGCTGGTCTTGCTCCATCATGAATCATTACAATGTCTGCATTTGTTTGTTGAAGGCAATGATAAACTGTGCGTTGTCTACTATCTCCTCCTATAACAATGTTTACTGGTTTTGATAATTTGTCTTTTTGAATGATATCTTCAATAATTGGAATTTCTTCTTCTTTGGCTCCTATTATAATATGATCAATATAAGTATTTTTATGAAATTCATTCAAACTATATGACATTACTGTTTTTCCATTAATGATTTCAAAGTTTTTGTTTCTATTTTGTCCATATCTAGTACTATTTCCTGCTACTAATATTATGGCTGTTACTGTTTTTCCTTCTATCATATTATTGTTCCTTCCTTATTTGGCAATTATTTTTTAATTTCTTAGCTCCTTTGATGAATTATAAGAACTACATAAATAAGTTTGGTATTGCTGTTTTAATATATCGTATGCTAATTTTGCTGTTTTTTTCTCTTTAAATATTCCATAAACACAAGAACCTGAACCTGTCATTAAACTTCCGAATGGCTCCTTGTTCCATAAGTTCTTTTTTTATGCTTTGTATCATCTCCTTTTCATCCATTACTGTTTCAAATATATTATATAAATAATTGGCTAATAGCTCTAAGTTATTTTGCTCTAATGCTTGTATCATTTTATCAGAATTATCTGGCTGTTTGAGATCTTTTTTTCCATCTATTTTTTGATACATCTCTTTTGTATTGCATGCTATTTGCGGTTTAATTATAATGACATAATATTTAAAATTTGTATTTATAGGAGTAATTTCATCTCCTATTCCTTCTGCTAGTAAAGCTCTGTTATAGAAACAAGGAACTACGTCTGCTCCTAGGCTTTTTGCTATGTCTTCTATTTCTGTTTTAGATAATCTCAAATCAAATAATCGATTCATTCCTAGAATGAAACTTGCACAATCGGTGCTTCCTCCTGCAAGTCCTGCTTGCATAGGAATTTTTTTATTTAATTTTACTTTTGCACCAGTAATTTTTTTGTGTTTTTCTTTTAATATCTCATAAGCTTTGTAAATAATATTTTCTTTGTTGTTTAATTGCTCTATATTGGTTTCAAGTTCTAAATCATTGGTTTCTGTTTTTTGAATATATAGCTCATCATATAAGTTGATTTTTTGAAAAACAGACTTAATATTGTGATAGTTGTCTTCTCGTTTTCCTACTACTTCTAAGTTTAGATTTATTTTTGCTCTTGCTTTTAAATAGATTTGTTCCATTTTTTATCCTCCTTAAGCTTCAAACTCAGTTTGGAAAAGAATAGTTATATTGCTAGGCAAAATTGGCTCGAAAGGCAAGGGCCGCATACGCGTTGTATGTAACCGCGTTTCGAGCCAATTTTACGACGCAAGATGGCTATTATTTTCCAAACTCATTCTACTGTCAAGCAAACAAACACACCAATTCCATTTCCCTTTCCAAACTCTGTTAAGCCTTCTCCTGTAGTCGCTGTTATGCCTACACAATTTTCTTTTATCTGTAAGATTCGTGCTATATTACTTCTCATTTCTTCTATTTTAGGAGTTATTTTGGGTTTCTGACATTCAATTGAAATAGACACATGTACTATTGTTTCTTTTAAATATTTCAGTGCTTCTTTCACATATTCTTCTCCATCCATAATTCCATTTTTACACATGTCATCTGCTACTTTTCCTAATATATTTTTACAAGTAATTCCTGAAATAGCATTTGTAATAGCATGTAAAATAACGTCCCCATCACTATTGGCAGATAAGCAATAGTCTTCTTGAAATTCAATCCCCCCCAGCAATAGTTTTTTTTCTTTATTGTTATAGTCAATTTTATGGCTGTCTTGACCTATTGCTACTTTCATATTTGTTTTCCCTCCTTTTTATATGCTTATTTTATCATTCTTTTGTTTTTCTTGCAATGCTTTTAAATATTTTAAAAACACCTTTTGGTAAAAGTTTATTGTTTAAACCTTACTAAAGGGTGTTTATATCTTTTCATAATTCTATACACCAGGTAATACTAAACGGAAGCCAGTAGAATTTCCTGTTGCATCAGTAGGTCCATAATAGAAAATACCTGCTTTATCTCTACTTGCATAGTAACTTCCTCTTGCAAAAAACATATTTTGTCCATTGGCAAAAGCTGAAGTTTCTCCGAACCAACTTGTGAAATCACTACCACTAGTTGATGTTTCTAAAATTGCATCCCCATATCCATAACTACCATTACTTTCTTCTGCTATTCTTTTATACGTAGTATAATTATCTGTATTCTTATCACTTGAAGCATTATATGGGTACACAGTTACATATTTTGTGCTTTTTGTTTGATATCCATTTACATCTGCTGTTGTTTCAAATACACCACCTCCATACTGTGTTAAATGTTGATGTCCATTTGAAATATAAGATGCTAAAACTTCCCAATATCCTCCTGATAAATCATAAATTCCAAAGATATTTCCAGTTGTACTTGCTCCTGCTCCTTCCTTTGTATTATAAGGGTGTGGCGTTCCTGTTTGTTCTGAGGCATCTGGGCTACCTCCTCCATTTCCTGTTATACGGCTATTACTATTATTGATGTCAATCTTATGTCCATTTCTTCCATATTGACTGTGTGTTAAATAAGCACAAGCTCCCCATTCACTATTTTTCATTAAGTGACTTTCCCTTATTTTATCATAATTTAAGGCTACTTTATAAGCATCACCAACATTAAATCCTAGACAAAAACGTACATTTGGTTTTATTTTTAGATTACTATTATCACTTCCATCTGAAGATTCTGTTGCATCTTTACGACTCGTCATATATTTTCCTACCCAAATTCCTGGAATCTCACTATCCCATTCTCCATTTTTAAATTTATTAGCCGTTCCATTTCTAAAGGCTGGATGAATTTTATATCCTTCATCTGGTGTTGTTTGACTTGTTGGGATGAATT
>CANOYI010000087.1 GCA_947571515.1 uncultured Clostridium sp.
GTGATTACCAATGCTATTAATGTGATACCTTTTTGTTTCATCTAAAACTCCCTCTTTTCCTAATTAAATATCTTATGGTTAAAGTTACATTACGTCCCTTTGTTATAAGTTTCACAAATAGAATACCACTTTTACTTTTCTTTGTAAATAGTTTTTATATTTCATTTTTATTACAATTGCAAAATTAGAGTTCAAAAAATTTATTTTAATTAGTAAATTCCATAAATATTAACTCTAAATTTTTATAAAAATCAATTGTATTCTAAAAGTAGTTGATATATAAAAATATATCAACTACTTTTTAACAATTTTTCTTCCATATAGCTCTGTGTTAATTCAATTTTATGCAATCTCGAATCATATGATTCATGCTCTGCTCTGTTTCTATCTAACTCTCTTAGTATTTCATTCTGTACCTTTATTGAGCCCGTTATCAATTCTTTTAATTCATTATCTCTTTTTTCTAGAAATACTACTACATTGCTTAGTTCTTCTCCTATTTCTTTGCTTTGTTGAGTAAATCTTTCATCCATCTCAGTGCGTAATTCTGACTTCATTTCTTGCAATTCTTCACGTAATTCTGTCTTCATCTCTTGCATTTCATTTCGTACTTCTTCCTTGACTCCTTTAATTTCTTCAAGGATTGTCTCTAATATTTTTTCCATCCTCTCACCTCCATTGAAGAAATTATACAGCAACAAAAGCAGGTTGTCAACCCTATAAGTAAATTTTTATTTGTTATTCAATATTTATTTTTTTATCAATAATATATTCTGGTCTATGTCTTGTTTCATCATAAATCCTTGCTATATACTCAGAAATAATCCAAATAGACACTAGTTGTACACCACTAAACAACGTAATCGCAACCATAATAGACGTCCAACCTGGTGTCAAATGATTTAAATGAAAGGCATAAGAAACTAGGGAATAAATCAAGATTGCAATGGATAGGATAATTGTAATACACCCCAATCCGCCTACTATTTTCAATGGTTTCGTAGAAAAACTGATAATACCATCAGAAGCTAATTTCCACATTTTCTGAAAAGGATATTTTGTTTTACCTGCTTTTCTTTCTTCTCTCTCATAAAAATATGCTTTTTGTTGAAAGCCTACCCAGCTAAATAAACCTCTTAAAAACTTATTATGCTCTGGCATAGCATTTATAACATCTATTACTTTTTTATCGACTAATCTAAAATCTCCTGTATCTTTTGGAATTTCTACATCTGACAACGCATTTAAGGTACGATAAAACATTTTAGCTGTTAATAATTTAAAGGTAGATTCTCCCTTTCTTGACTTTCTTTGCCCATAGATTACTTCATTGCCTTCCTCCCATAAAGCTATCATTTCTGGCAATCGTTCTGGAGGGTCTTGAAGATCTGCATCCATAATAATTACAGCATCTCCTGTTACATATTGAATGCCTGCTGTCACCGCAGCTTGATGGCCAAAATTTCTAGAAAAAGATAAAATCTTTACTTTCTCATTTTCTTTTGCTATTCCTTGCAATAGCTCTAACGTTTTATCTTTGGAGCCATCATCAACCAATATCATCTCATACTCATATTGTTTTAATTCTTCTAATACTTTCTTAACTCTTAAATAAGAGGTCTTTATGACCTCTTCTTCATTATACATAGGAATGACTACTGATATCTTTTTCATGCTAACACTCCCTTATTTCATTTTTATGCTTTATAATATAATTCTCCTAACGGTTTTTCTTCATTGATTCTTCTAATTGCTTCTGCAAATAATGGTGCTATCGATAAAACAGTTATATTATCAATTCTCTTTTCTTCTGGTACTGGAACTGTATTCGTCACTACCATTTCTTTAATTCCTGAATTTTTGATTCTTTCAATCGCTGGTCCTGATAAAACACCATGTGTACCACCTGCATAAATAGCTTTTGCTCCAAATTGTTGTAATACTTTTACCGTTTCCATCATAGACCCTGCTGTTGCTATTTCATCATCAAATATAATTGCATTTTTATCTTTTACATCTCCAATAATCGTTCCAGCAATCGCTCTATCATCATTAGCATCTCTTCTTTTATCCACTAAAGCAATCGGACAATTGAAAAATTCAGAATATTTATAGGCTTTTTTGGAACTTCCTGCATCTGTTGCAACAATTACCATATCTTCTAAATTTTTTTCTTTGAAATAATCTTCTAATAAGTACTCTGCTGTTAGTCTATCACAATTCACATTAAAATATGCTTGTATTGCTGGATTATGTAAGTCGCAGGTGATAACTCTTGTAGCACCAGCTGCTTCTAACATTTCTGCCATCAATTTAGCTGTCACTGGTACACGAGGTTGATCCTTTTTGTCAGACCTAGAATATGGGAAATATGGTAATACCACATTGATATTTTTAGCAGATGCTCTTTTGATAGCATCAATTGTTATTAATAATTCCATAATTCTTTCGTTTACTGGTGGTTGTGTTGTTTGTACAATATAGATATCTTTTTGTCTTACTGTTTCTAAAATTTGTACAAAATTATTATCATTAGAAAACTTTTGATGGTTGATTTTTCCCATCTCTAATCCTAAACAATCACAAATCTCTTTCGTAAATTCTTCAGCCGTTGGACAAGCAAATATTTTAATATTATTCATTTTTATCGATTCCCTTCTATTAAAATTCTACATCATTATACCATATTAATTTTGCATATTCAACAATATATCTTCCAAAATCTCTTGTTTTGACAAATTTCCCTTTTCATTTGTTGTCACCTCTAAGATGGCAATATCTCCTTCTTGATAAACATCTACTGCCTGATTAGGATCCATTTTTTCAAAAGGATATTCTATAATTTCTCCTGAAAACTCATCTCTTGTATAAGAAATTCCAGAAACATCAAGAATATATAATCGATTTGATGCAATGACTTCTTTTAGCTTCTTTACTTCTTCTTTATCATTTTCCTCCGTTATATATAAATAGCCATCATCCTTAATAGTACAACCACTTATTTGGGTATCTTTCAATAAATTTAAAAAGGCATTTCTGGATTGTTTAGCAATCCAGACTCCTTTTTGACTTGGTTTATTTTTCAGCAAATCTTGTATTTCATTTTCTGAAGGCTGTCCATTTTTCAAAATTCCTGCTAATACCGTTTGAAACTGAATACTAGGTTTAATTTGTAAGATTTGTCTTCCATCATATTCTTTCTCAATTTGATACATATCTGTATTTGCTGTCGCATTCATTTCTTCTTTTATCTCATCAATTACTTCTTCATCATAAATATCCACTTCATTTGATGTATTATTTTCGCTTGCTTTTTCCTGACCATTTTGAAAATTCAACTTAAGTAGCACCAAACCTATTACTATTATGGCAATTGCTACTATGACAAGAATTATATTTCTTTTTTTCATACTCTTTTAATTCTCCCTTAACATTTGCATCGTTGCATTAATATATTTTGAAGCATAATTTCTACTTACTGTTTGGCTATGATTACTTACTTGAGGCAACTCTACCAATACAGACCTTCCATTTCTTAATGTTCTAGCCCAATTAATTAAATAACCAGAACCATAGGCATTAATGTGAGTTGGTAATCCAAAATAGTTTCTATAATAAGCTCCTAATCCATTATCTCCTAATGTTTCATTTAACCAACCATGAGTATCAACTGTTATGGTTTTTGCACTTCCTTGATGACTTAACATGAAATTTCTTAAACTACTTGCTTCATAAGCTTGGAAAGCAGCTGTTCCATTATAATTTCTATTACTTGTTTCCCTTTTATATCCCACTGACCAATTTCGGTTCATATCAATTCCTTTGTTACCTGGTGCTGCACTAAATAAAGTATTTCTACCTGGTCCATTATTGGTATAGCCATAAGTCTGTCCATCTGGATTTAATTTTGGGAAAATATAAATGGTCCAGTTATTTACAAGCCACTCATCACTATGATTATCTAAATATTTCTTAAATTCTTCTGCTATATAAGTTAACTCTGACCCATCATGTGCATAGGAATCTTCAAATCCATGAATGGAGAAAGTAGCAAAAAGAACTTTCGGACCTTTTCCATATTTATAATATTTTAAATTAGAACCTCTACCGTCTCCTTTTACTGCTAATCCGCTTCTTCCATAATTTCCTGTCTCATAAAATTTTCTAAATCCTGTTACAAATCTAAATTTCTGTGCATTCGTATTATTATTTGCATGAATTTGAATATTTTGACCATCTCTAGCTGATGCACCTGTGACATCTAAAACTTTTCCTGTTTCCTTAGAAACAATATTATAATATCCGCTTCCTGTTTCTTTAATTTGCCATTGTTGATTTTTATTTCCTGTATAAGTAGCCTGATATACATTATTGGTCGAAGCTGTTAAAGCTTTATTAGAATGTTTTGCCATAATTTTATAAGTATCGGTGGAAAGAGCTGTTAATGTAAATTTTTGTTGGTTAACATTATCTGCAGTCCATAATTGTATATTCGCATTATCAGCATGTGAACCACCAGCTACATCTAGTACCATATTGGTATTTAGTTTTGTTTCTATTTCATAGGTACCATTATTTAAGATGTTGATTGGTGTTAATTTAAATTTTTGTGCATTCGTTCCATTGGCATAATATAGTTGAAGATTAGCTCCATTACGAGAAATATTTCCAGCCTCTATATCCAAACATAAACCATTTGCTTTGGAAATAATATTATAATAGCCATCTCCACAATCTTTCAAAAACCAATATTGAGCATTTGTTCCATTGGCTCCATATTGATCTACATTTGCTCCACAATTAGAACTTCCTCCTTGTACATCCAAAACTTTTGCAGAATGTACAGCTATTATTTTATAATAATTGGTATTATTAACTCTTGTAATACGGAATTTTTGTTGTTGCACCTTTGCATTTTCCCAAATCTGTACATTGGCTCCATTATTGCAACTACCAGCAGAAACATCTACCACTCTATTACTTTTTAAAGTAATTTGATAAATTCCATCACTAATTTGTTTTATATTTTTGCTTGGTGTTTCATTAACCAATACAAATCGTTGATTTTGTAAATCGGATTGATTTTTTAATTGTAATTTTTGTCCATTTTTTGCATTAGCACTTCCTAAATCGATATACAAATTGCCACATTTTGAAATAATAGCATATACACTTTCTGAATATTTTTTCAAAATCCATTTTTGAGTATCTAGATTTTCATCTTTTTGTTGTGTCACATTACTTCCTACTTTTGGAGTTTTACTTGCTACTGTTAAAACTTTATTGGAATGTTTTGCTTTTATTTTATAATAACCCTCTCCAACATATTGAATTTCATATTTTTGTTGGTTTACATTTGTATTATCCCACATTTGAAGTTTAACATGATCGGCTTTAGAACCTCCATCTATATCAAATACCTTTTTGTTATTAACTAGACTTAATATTCGATACGTTCCATCTTCTGCTGACTGCTTTCCCTTTTCTGCTGCACAAGCTTTAAAGGTAAATTTTTGGGCATTACTACCATTATAACAATAAGTTTGTAAAGCTGCCCCAACAGATTTGCTCGCCCCTGCTACATCTAAAGCTAAACCATTACATTTAGATAGAATAGAATAGGTATGATCTGCATTTTTTCGAATGATCCATTTTTGGGCATCTGTATTATTGCTAGTAAATTGTTGCACTCGTGTTCCATTTGTTCCACTTGCTCCTGGTACATCCATTGCTTTTTTCGTATGTAAAACTTTTATCGTGTAAGTTCCATCTTGATTATAGGTAATTTGGAATTTTTGATTTGCTAAATTATTAAGTGTTGCTGTTTTTAAAGCTGCATTGTTGTTAGTTGCAGTATTTGGCACTTCTAATACTCGATTACTAGCTACTTGTGAATAAATATGATAAGTCCCATTTTCTAATGTTTTTTCACCTTTTGTACTTTGTTGTAAAAATTTAAATTTTTGTGCTTTGCTCTTATTTCCTTGATATACTTGTATATTAGTTCCATTTTTTGAACTAGCTGCTGCAATATCTAGATATAAACCATTACATTTTGAAACGATATAATAATAACCATTTCCACAAGATTCCAAATACCATTTTTGAGCATCCGTTCCATTTGAAGTATATTGAGCTACATTCGTACCATTTTTCTTGCCAGCTCCTGCAACATCTAACACTTTATTGGAATGTACTGCCATAAAAGTATAAGTTCCGTCTTTATTTAATTTAACTTTAAATTTTTGACTCTTTTTATTTTCTCTTTCATAGATATTAACATTAGCCCCATTATTTTTACTAGAACTTTGTACATTGACAACTTTTGTGCCACTAATACCAGTATAGATCTCATACGTTCCTTCTTTTAAATCGGTTGTTCTCGTATTAGCAAAAACTTTACTGTTACCATTTAAAATAACTAGAAAACCTAATAACAAACCAATTGTAATACAAATTCTTTTCATCTTATATCCCCCTTAACATATTTATTATAACAGAACAACAAGAGCATAATTAAAATATATAACTTTTTAGAGTAATTTTTATATATGGGAATTTATAGAATTTCTTAGCCGTATAAGCATTAGCAAATTTAAGTTAGCTGTTGATGCTCTGCCGATTACAGATAACATATGCGTTAGCTACAGATAAATTATGCATTAGAAAATTCTTAAATTCGTTTTTTGTTAAATGCAAAAAATTTACTAATAAAGAAATTTAAAATAATAACAATAACAGTAATAAAAGCTTTGCTAATCATTTCTGGAATTGGTGTTTGGAATAATAAAAATCCTCCTAAAAATTCCACTATCATGGTAAAAGCTCTTCCTAATATAAATTTAAAAAACTCTTGTAATTTTTCTTTTCCTGTTTTTGCTTCTGAATGAAATACTAAATCCTTATTAGTAAGGTAAGCAACTAATACTGCTAATAGGATGGCTATCAAATTAGATATGTTTTCGTTCCAATGCCATATGTTATTGAATATGTAAAAGGAACCTAAATTGATGACTGTTGTAAGCAATCCAAATACAATGTATAGTATCACTTCTTTGGTTAGTATTTTTTCCATTACTTTTTTAATCTTTTCCATTAACTTTTCCTCTTTATCATTTATTAAATTACTGACAATGGTTATTAACTTAAGGTATTGTTATTATTTCTGCAACACCGCGTAAGCGACCAAACGAGCGATAGCGAGTGCGATTTGGAGCAACCTACAAGACTTTCATTTAGTAAGTTGCGACACACAAGGTGTAGAAAAAATAATAACAATACCTTAAGTAAATGACCATTAAACTTCTATTGTAACCAATCAGGATTCTCTAAATACCAATCAATCGTCTTTACAATACCATCTTCAAATTTTGTTTTTGGCTCCCAACCCAATTCATTCTTTATTTTAGTTGGGTCAATCGCATAACGATAATCATGTCCCTTTCTATCTGTCACATATTCAATCAAATCTTCTGATTTTCCTAATCTTTGTAGAATCAATTTAACAATTTCGATATTTCTTTTTTCATTATGACCACCAATATTATATCTTTCACCAGACACTCCTTTATGGAATACTAAGTCAATCGCTTCACAATGATCCTCTACATATAGCCAATCTCTAATATTCATTCCCTCACCATAAACTGGCAATTTTTCATCTTTCAAAGCTAATTTAATCATATGCGGTATTAATTTTTCATTGTGTTGATAGGGTCCATAATTATTCGAACAATTTGTTACATTAACATTCATTTTATAAGTTTCCTTGTAAGCTAAAGCAATTAAATCAGAACTTGCTTTTGAAGAAGAATAAGGACTACTTGGTTGGATTGGCGAGTTTTCGGTGAAATATCCTTCTTCTCCTAAAGAACCATAAACCTCATCGGTAGAAATATGTACAAACTTATTGTCACTTCCTTCTCCCCATTTTTGTTTTGCTGTCTCTAATAAAGTATGCGTTCCAATAACATTGGTTTGTGTGAACACAAATGGATTTTTAATACTATTATCAACATGTGATTCTGCTGCAAAATGGATTACTCCATTGATATCATATTGGTCAAAGATTTCTTTCATTTTTTCAAAATCGCAGATATCTGCTTGTACAAAAGTGATTTTGTCCTCTACTTTCTTTAAATTATCCATATTTCCTGCATAAGTTAATTTGTCTACTACAACTACTTTGTAGTCTGGGTGTTTGTTTACAAAGTATTCAGCAAAGTTTGCTCCTATAAATCCTGCTGCTCCTGTTACTAATACATTTTTACTCATTTTCATCTTCCT
>CANOYI010000088.1 GCA_947571515.1 uncultured Clostridium sp.
AATTCATCCCAACAAGTCAAACAACACCAGATGAAGGATATAAAATTCATCCAGCTTTTACAAATGGAACGGCTAATAATTTTAAAAATGGAGAATGGGATAGTGAACTTTCAGGAATTTGGGTAGGAAAATATGAAACTAGTCATAGTGATGCAACAGCAGATTTGGCAGGAAATAGTAATACCATAAAAATAACACCAGGAGTTCAAAGTTGGAGAAATATAAAAATTGGAGATAGCTATGAAACAGCTTATAATTATGATAGAACCAAAGAAAGTCATTTGATGAAAAATAGTGAATGGGGAGCAGTTGCCTATTTAACCCATAGCCAATATGGAAGAAATGGACATGAGATTGATATTAATAATAGTAGTACCTGTACCACTGGAAATGGAGGCGGAGCTCCAAATGCTACAGCTAATTTAGGAGGAATAACTCATACTTATAATACACTAGATGGAGGACGAGCAAGTTCGACTGGGAATATATTTGGAATCTATGATTTATCTGGTGGAACGGCGGAATTTGCAGCGATATATATCACAAATGGTAATATGAGTTTATCAACAAACGGTGCAACAGGAAAGGATAATCCATTTGTAGCAATGACTACCGCCAATGCAGAAGGGTATAAAACATTAAGTACAAAATATGCTACTGTTTATCCATTTGATTCTTCTAATGATACGTCCAATAATAATTATAATATTTATAAAAATGCAAAATATGGATATGGAGATGCCATTTTAGAAACATCATCAAATGGTGAAGGACAAACAAGCTGGTTTCGGTAGTCACTCTTATTATCCGACTGGTAGGACTGGTTTTCAGTGTAATGGTGATTCCTATTCAACTGAAGTTAGAGCTGGTTTATTTAATAAAGGTACAACGGCACGGTGCTCGGTGGCGGGGACTTAGGTTTCCGTGTAGTTTTGGCTGGTGTATAATACTTGGACTAACGTAATTACGTTTTAAGTTAAAATATAAAAATCAAAAAAAGAAATTTTTGTAACATGTATAAAATACCTTTTATCTTAAGAGTTAATTATTAAGTAATTTTGTGATAGAAGGTGTTTTTTTGCTTTTGTGGTAGTAACTGTTTATATTTGTAAGGTTTTATCATGTAAATTATTGCTATTCTTATGAAAAAGATAAGGTTTAAGAGATAAGTTCATTTTTTATCAAGAAGAATTGCAAAAAGTCGAAACTAAAATTGAAAAAAATGTTGAATAAACGAAAAAAATATTATATAATGTAATTGTTGAGTTTAAGGAGAAGAAGTTTGAAAAATAATTTGTATTATTTTCTAAACTATTTTATGCCTAGAAGGGAATGTGAAAAATGGAAAAAAGTTTCAGTGAAAGCTATAAACAAGCAGGAGTAGACGTAACAGCAGGATACCAATCAGTAAAACTAATGAAAGAAGCAGTAAAAAGTACATATAATGAAGGCGTTATCTCAGACCTAGGAGGTTTTGGAGGACTGTATGCTTTAAACACAGAAAAAATAAAAGAACCAATTTTAGTTTCAGGTACAGATGGAGTGGGTACCAAATTAAAGTTGGCTTTTTTGATGAATAAGCATGATACCATTGGACAAGATTGTGTAGCGATGTGTGTAAATGACATTGTATGTTGTGGAGCAAAACCACTATTTTTCTTAGATTATATGGCACTAGGAAAAAATGTACCAGAAGTGGTAGCAACCATTGTAAAAGGCGTAGCAGATGGTTGTAAAATGGCTGGTTGTAGCTTAGTTGGAGGAGAAACAGCTGAAATGCCAGGATTTTATCAAAAAGGAGAATATGACTTAGCTGGATTTTCTGTAGGAGTTGTTGAAAAAGAAAAAATGATTGACAGTCAAACGATTGAAATAGGAGACCAAGTAATTGGAATTGCCTCTTCTGGTGTTCATTCCAATGGATTTTCTTTAGTAAGAAAGATTTTTGATATCAACGAAAAAAATATCAAGGAATATCAAGAAGAATTAGGAATGAGCTTAGGAGAAGCACTGTTAACGCCAACTAAAATTTATGTCAAAGCAGTTTTAGCACTATTAGATCAAGTACAAGTAAAAGGAATTTCTCATATTACTGGCGGAGGATTTTATGAGAATATGCCAAGAATGTTAAGAGATGATGTTTCTTTAAATATTCAAAAAGATTCCTATCCTGTTTTACCGATTTTCAAACTAATTCAGAAAGTAGGAAATATTCCAGAAAGAGATATGTATAATACTTTTAATATGGGAATAGGAATGGCAGTGATTGTAAAGAAAGAAGAAACACAAAAAGCAATTGAGATTTTAGAACAACAAGGAGAAAAAGCTTATGTGATCGGTGAAGTAGTAGAAGGACAAAAAGAAATAAATATAGTATAAATAATTATTTTTCAGTTTTAGTTTAGTACAGTTTATTATGATTTCCAATGTTATTAACTTAAGGTGTAATATATTATTTTTTATACTTTAAGTTGACGACATATTGGCCATTAATTCATAAGAAATAATATATTTAAAGTAAGAATGATAGAAAAACGTCGAAAACAAAAAATGTCAAAAATCGACAAGAAAAATGAGACAAATGAAACCTGTCCCCTTTGTCTCAAAATGGAGGTTTTAAATGAAAGTAAAGAGAATTTACGTGAAAAAGAAAGAAGGATTTAATGTAGAAGCAAAAGATTTACTAGCAGATATTCAAGAGAATTTAGCGATTAAATCCTTGGAAAATGTGATTGTTTTAAATCGCTATGATGTAGAAGGTATTACACAAGATATATTGGAACAAGCTAAAAATACTGTTTTTTCAGAACCACAGGTAGATGAGTGCTATGAGGAAGAATATCCATTTAGAAAAGAAGATTTTATCTTTGGCGTTGAATTTTTGCCAGGTCAATTTGACCAAAGAGCAAATGCCTTAGAAGAGTGTTTGCAAATTTTGGCAGAAGGGAACAGACCAACCGCAAAGTCAGCCAAAATTTATATTTTACAAGGAAATCTTCAACCAGAGGAAGTTGAAAGAATCAAAAAATATATGATTAACCAAGTGGATTCAAGAGAATGTTCGTTAGAAAAACCAGAGAATTTACAACAGCAAATGCAAGTACCAGAAGATGTAGCAGTGGTAAAAGGTTTTACAGAAATGACAAAAGAGGATTCTGAAAAGTTTTATCAAAAATATGGATTTGCTATGGATTTTGCTGATTTACAATTCTGTCAAAATTATTTTAAAGAAGTAGAAAAAAGAGATCCAACGATGACCGAAATGAAGATGATAGATACCTACTGGTCAGATCATTGTAGACATACCACATTTTTAACAAAGTTAGAAGTTTTAGAGATTAAGTGGGATTTATTACAAAAGGTTTATGAAGATTATTTGAAAGCTAGAGATGTTATATACGAAAATAGAAAAGCCAAAGATATCTGTTTAATGGACATTGCGACCATAGCTGTAAAAGAACTAAAAAAAGCAGGATGTTTACCAGAGTTAGACGAGTCAGAAGAAATTAATGCATGTAGTATCAAAGCCGATATTTTAGTGGATGGAAAACCAGAAGAATATTTGATTATGTTCAAAAATGAAACCCATAATCACCCAACTGAAATTGAGCCATTTGGTGGAGCAGCTACTTGTTTAGGAGGAGCCATTCGTGATCCACTATCTGGAAGAGTTTATGTGTATCAAGCTATGCGTGTAACAGGTTGTGGAGATCCAAGAAAAACGGTGGAAGAAACTTTGCCAAATAAATTGCCACAAAGAAAATTAACCAATGAAGCTGCAAGACGGATATAGTTCTTATGGAAATCAAATTGGATTAGCCACTGGTCAAGTGGCAGAGATTTATCATGATGGTTATGTGGCAAAACGTATGGAGATTGGAGCTTTAGTGGGAGCTGCACCAAAGGAAAATGTAGTTCGTACCAGACCTGTACCAGGAGATATTGTGATTTTATTAGGAGGAAAAACTGGTAGAGATGGTTGCGGAGGAGCCACTGGTTCTTCGAAAGCACATACAAGTGAATCCCTAACAACTTGTGGAGCAGAAGTGCAAAAAGGAAATGCTCCAGAAGAAAGAAAAGTACAAAGATTATTTAGAGATCCAGAAGTAACGAAAATTATTAAGAGATGTAATGATTTCGGAGCAGGTGGTGTATCGGTTGCCATTGGCGAATTAGCAGATGGATTAGTGATTAACTTAGATCAAGTTCCTAAAAAATATGAAGGATTAGATGGAACAGAACTAGCTATCTCTGAGTCACAAGAGAGAATGGCAGTTGTTGTTGCTAAAGAAAATGCTGACAAATTAGTGGCTTTTGCAGAAAAGGAAAACTTAGAAGCTACGATTGTGGCAGAAGTGGTAGAAGAACCAAGAGTGAAAATGTATTGGAGAGGAAATCTAATTGTTGATATTGCAAGAGAATTCCTAGATACGAATGGAGATGTGAAAAATGCAAAGGTACAAGTAAGTAAACCAGATGAAAATAACTCTTATTTTAAACCACAAAAAGTAGAAGATGTGAAAGCAAGATGGGAACAAACGATTACGGATTTGAATTGTTGTTCACAAAAAGGATTAGTGGAGCGTTTTGATAGTAGCATCGGAGCTAATACTGTTATCATGCCATTTGGTGGAAAATATCAATTGACACCAGCCCAAGGAATGGTAGCAAGAATTCCAACCCTAAAAGGCTACACAGACAGTGGAACGATTATGACATATGGCTATAATCCTTATTTAGCTAGTTGGAGTCCCTTCCATGGAGCCGTTTATGCGATTATTGAATCGGTTTCAAAATATGTGGCGATTCGGTGGCGATTATAAAAAGGCGTATCTAACGTTACAAGAGTACTTTGAAAAATTAAGAAATGACCCAACTAGATGGGGAAAACCATTTGCTGCTATCCTAGGAGCTTACCTAGTGCAAAAAGAATTGAAAATAGCAGCGATTGGTGGAAAGGATAGTATGTCTGGTTCGTATAATGAATTAGATGTGCCACCAACCTTAGTATCTTTCTGTATTGGAGAAACAGACACGACAAAGGTTGTGTCAAACGAGTTTAAAGAAACGAATTCTAAAGTGGTATTTTTACCAACTAAAATGGGACAAGAGGATATTTTGGATTTTGAAGATTTAAAGGAAAATTATGAAATCATCCATTCTTTGATGGAAGAAGGAAAAGTATTATCAGTTAGTACAGTTACACATGGTGGAATTGCAGATGTTATCACAAAAAGTGCTATGGGAAATAAAATCGGATTCCAGTTTGCCAGTGATGTGCCAGACCTATTCTATCCTTATTATGGTTCTTTTGTGATTGAACTAAAAGAAGGGGTAACGGTAGAAAAAGCTCAAACCTTAGGAACGACAACAGTAGAAGGAAAAATTGTAGTCAATGATACCGTATCATTTGCTATCAATGATTTAATGGAAATGTGGGAGAAACCATTAGAAAAAGTGTTCCCAACTAAGGTAAAGACAGAAAGCAAAAAAGCGAAAGATATTATGAGTGATAAAACTTGCAGTATTACTCGCAAAATGCCGATTGCGAAACCTCGTGTATTTATTCCAGTTTTCCCTGGTACAAACTGTGAGTATGATGTGGCAAAGGCTTTTGAAGATGCAGGGGCAATGGCAAATATGGTGGTATTTAAAAATTTAAAACCTGAAAATATTCAAGAATCAATTGATGTGTTTGCCACAGAAATTGAAAAGGCACAAATTATTATGATACCTGGTGGTTTTAGTAGTGGCGATGAACCAGATGGTTCTGGAAAGTTTATTGGAGCCGTGTTTAGAAATCCAAAATTGAAAGACTTAATTCATCAACATTTGTATGAACAAGATGGCTTAATGCTAGGAATTTGTAATGGTTTCCAAGCTTTGGTTAAATTGGGCTTGTTACCTTATGGAGAGATTAGAGAAATGGATGCCACAGCACCAACTTTGACTTTTAATACGATTGGAAGACATATGTCAAGAATGGTTCAAACAAAGGTGGTTTCTAAGTTGTCACCTTGGTTTAATGGAGTAGAGCTGGGCGAAGAGTTTACGATTCCGATTTCTCATGGTGAGGGTAGATTTATTGTTTCAGAAGAGTTAGAGAAACAGTTGATTGCTAATGGTCAAATTGCGACTCAATATGTGGATTTACGGAGGATGTGCAACCTATGATATTCGCTATAATCCAAATGGTTCGATTGACGCGATTGAGGGGATTACTAGCCCAGATGGTAGGATTTTGGGTAAGATGGGGCATTCTGAGAGATGCTATCGCGAGATTGAGAAAAATGTACCTGGTAGAAAGGATCAGAAGTTGTTTGAGGCAGGCGTGAATTATTATAGATAAGAATTCACTTAAAATGTAATTTTCAAAATGCTCGTTCAAGCTAATTATCATAGAAATTCTAAATCAATTACTTTCAATTCGCTTTTTTCAAATTTACATTTTAAGTGAAGAACGGAACAAGTGAAATGGTAAGAGGTGATAAAATAGTGGAAGTTCAAGAAAAGATTGATAGATTTAATGTTTTACAGAAAAAATCAAATTTGGAAGAGAAAGAAAAACAAGAATTAAATCGTCTTGCTGAGGAGTTTTTAGTAATAACAAAACAAACTTATGATAAAACTGCAATAACATATTCACAAGTGAACGAAACTAGAATGATGACTAGTGTAGCAGAGAAGATTGATATTTTATTTGAAATAGCAAAAGAAGTACTAAACAAATCAATTAGTGAGATGTCAATATTAGATGTAGGAACTGGTCCAGGGAGAGACATTAAATATATATATAGTAAAGGTGTAGAAAAAGTAATAGGATTGGATAATTCAGAGGGGTTTATAAAATTATTAAGTGAACTTGCAATGAAAAAAGTAATTCCAGAAGATAGTTTTGTTAAAGGAGATATGTTAAATCTTCCATTTGATAATAAAACTTTTGATATTGTTAGGGAAAATGCTTCTTTATTACATATTCCTATAACAACGAAGGGCGAAATGTTAGATAAGGTAATGCAAGAGAACAATCGAGTTTTAAAAGAAAATGGATTGATTTATGTTAGTGTAAAAAAAGGGGAAGGTATACGATATATAGATACAAAAGATGGATTAGGAGGAAGAATATTTCAACTACATACAATAGAAACAATAACTAAAATGATAGAGCAAAATAAATTTAAAATATTAAACATAAAAGAAGAAGTAGAAGAAAGAAATGGAGATATTATAAATTGGATTTATATCATAGCTAAAAAATTAAAAAAATAAATTAGAAAAGGAATGAAAAAAATGGAAAACAATAAATACGTTACACCACTATCTGGAAGATATGCCAGCGAAGAAATGAATCAGTTATGGTCAAATGACAGTAAATACTCAACTTGGAGAAAACTATGGGTAGCCTTAGCTGAAACCGAAAAAAAATTAGGGATTGACATTACAGACGAACAAATCAAAGAAATGAAAGAAAATGTAAACAACATTGATTATGAGGTTGTCAGTCAAAGAGAAAAAGAATGTAGACATGATGTAATGGCCCATGTATACGAATTTGGGTTAAAATGTCCCAATGCCAAACCAATCATTCACTTAGGAGCAACTTCATGCTATGTAACAGATAATACAGATGTTGTATTAATGTCACAAGCTTTACAATTAATTAAGCAAAAACTAATTTTGGTAATTAACAATTTAAAAAAGTTTGCTTTAGATAATAAAGAAGTAACTTGTTTAGGATATACTCATTTTCAACCAGCACAATTAACAACCGTAGGAAAAAGAGCGACTTTGTGGTTACAAGATTTACTAGAAGATTTAGAAGAACTAGAATTTGTACAAAGTCATATGAAATTGCTAGGGTGCAAAGGAACAACAGGAACCCAAGAAAGCTTTATGAAATTATTTAAAGATGAAGAAAAAGTAAAACAAATTGACAGCAAAATAGCAGAAAAAATGGGATTTGAAAAAGTATATTCGGTATCACGGACAAACTTATACCAGAAAATTAGATAGCCGAGTACTAAGTGTATTATCACAAATCGCACAAAGTGCTTCAAAGTTTGCCAATGACATGAGATTATTACAACATGAAAAAGAATTAGAAGAACCATTTGAAAAAGGACAAATTGGTTCATCAGCAATGG
>CANOYI010000089.1 GCA_947571515.1 uncultured Clostridium sp.
GGACATATCTAGCAATAGTAATGGACTTGTATAGCTTAAGTATCATAGGATACAGATATATATATCATTTACACCAAGAAAAATTTAGAATACAATGTGGCAATGAAAGTGGTTTGTGCTAAATGGAGAAAAATGGATGTGGATATATCCACAAAAAAATATAAAAATGCACGAAAATGTGTCTAAAAACTTGACATAGATCCAACTTAGAAAATAAAAGGAAGTGAATTTGTATATGTCTAAAAAGAAAAATGAAATTACTATTCGTTCAAGTGCAGCGGAATATTTAACATATGTAGCAGCGGTAGGTGATAATCCAGAAGCAATAGAAGTTAGATATGAAGATGAAAATATATGGATTACTCAAAAAATGCTAGCTACTATTTATGGAATTGAACCTAATACAATAAATTATCATATAAAAAAAATCTATGAAGATAATGAGTTAACTGAAGACTCAACTATTCGAATTTTTCGAATAGTTCAAAAAGAAGGTAATAGAGAAGTTTCAAGAAATGTTGCACATTATAATCTTCAAATGATTATAGCAGTTGGATTTAAAGTAAATAATGAAAAAGCAGTACAATTTAGAAAATGGGCTAATCAAATTATAAAAGATTACACAATAAAAGGTTGGGTAATGGATGATGAAAGATTAAAAAATGGAGGCTCAATTTTAACTGAAAAGTATTTTGAAGAACAATTAGAACGTATTAGAGAAATAAGGATGTCAGAAAGAAAGTTTTATCAAAAAATTACTGATATATATGCAACTTCAATAGATTATGATAAAACAGCGAAATCTACAATTAGATTTTTCACGGCTGTTCAAAATAAACTTCATTATGCAGTATCACGGAAATACAGCAGCAGAAATTATTTATAATAGAGCAGACCATAAAAAAGAACATATGGGATTAACTTCATGGGAAGGTGCACCCAATAGTAAAGTACATAAATATGACGTTATAATTGCTAAAAATTATTTATCAGAAATAGAAATAGGACAATTGGAAAGAATGGTATCAGCATATTTGGATTTAGCAGAAATGCAAGCTATTAGACATATTCCAATGACAATGGCAGATTGGGAAGAAAGATTAAATGGCTTTTTAACTTTATGGGATCATGAGGTATTAAAAGATAATGGGAAAATATCAGCAGAAATGGCAAAACTTCATGCAGAAACTGAATTCGAAAAATATAGAATGGTACAAGACCAAATTTATATTTCTGATTTTGATGAGCTTTTATTAAACACAAAAAATAAGAAGGAGAAATGATGATAAAATTATTATTTATATGTTATGGAAATATATGTAGGTCACCAATGGCAGAATACGTATTCAAAGATATGGTAAAAAGGGAGGGGTTAGAACAACAATTTTATATTGATTCAGCAGCAACCAGTCAGGAAGAAATAGGGAACACAGTCCATTATGGAACCAAAAACAAACTAAGAGAAAAAAATATAGAATGTGGGAACCATAGAGCTAGGAGAATAACGAAGCAAGATTATGATAAATTTGACTATATCATTGGTATGGAAGAGCGAAATATAGAAGATATAAAAAAGATAGTTGGAAACGATACTGAAAATAAAATTTGTAAATTATTAGACTTTTCGAATAATCCAAGAAATATTGCTGACCCATGGTATACAGGCAATTTTGATGCAACATATAATGATATAGTAGAAGGATTGAATGCATTTTTAAAATATATAGACAAATAAATGGGAGGAAATATGAAACGTTTAGATGGTTTTATAGATTTTAATTCATTATTAGGAGCTAATCTAGAAGCATTAATTAAAAATGGAATTGTGCAAGACATCACAAGTGGTTTTAAACTTACTAGATATATTATAAAAATAGGAGACAAGAAATATTTTTTTAAAGAGTGTAGTTATAAAGAAGCGATTACAGAATTAATTGTTAATGAAATGTTAGATTATGCTCGAATTCGAAACATCAAGTATGATTTAGCATGTATAGATGGATGTTATGGAGTGATATCAAAAGATTTTAAGAAAGAAGGATATCATTATTATGATGGAGATGAAATTTTAGAAGAATATAGACAAGGGTTAAGAAAACAAATGTCTGAAACAGAAGATAAAGAATTTAGAAAAGTCCTAGAAGAAGAGTATGAAAGTATGTATTATACATCGAACAATCTATTGGAAGTCATTTGGAATGCCTTAGATTACCATTTTAGAGATTTTGAAAATAAAGATAGTCTTGTTTCAAGGACAATGCGTCAATTATGTATAACCCATATGAAAGATATGCTAATACTAAATCAAGATAGGAATAAGTTTAATTGGGTTATAGAAGAAAGTGAAAAAGAAGCAAATCTAGTGCCGGATTTTGACCATGGGGAAACTTTTAAAGATAAACATTGGAGTGCTTTGCATATCAATCCATTAGGGAAAAAATATATGATAGACAATAGTTACAAAGAATTGGAGAAATTTATAAAATGGTCTGATAAATCAACTTATAAAGTATTGGAATACTTAAAAAGTAAGTTAGGAATGAATAATTTAGATATAGCCATAAAAAAAGTAGAAGAAAAAATTGGAGTTCCTATCCATGAAGATACAAAAGAAGAAATTAGAGAGAGTTTTCAAAAACATCAGATTAAATTAGAAGAAATTTTAGAAAAAGATAATGAAAGATAAAATGAAAGAGTGAGCATATAAATTATCTTATATGCTCCTTTCATTTTGGCACATAATATAAAGTGAAAAATTCATTCACAATAGGAACAGAAGACCTATATAGAAAATCACAATCTTTCAACTCAATAAAATCATTAGAAATCATCAAATACTGTCCGGCATAAGAGTCAAGATTAGATAAAGCATCTTCTATTTTAGCACTATCATAAGCCACATTAGCACAAGTAACATACTGATTATAAGAGATATCATAGAAAGAATAACCATCTTCTAAATAAGGGATGATAGACTGACCAATCACAGAGGCATCTATTAAAATAGTCGTATTTTTTGGTACATTTTTATTAATAAAATGTGCCATTTCTTTGGCAGAAGAATAAGGTAAAGCAATGTCTTTGACAAGTGTTGTGAAAAATGGCTTTAATCCAGCAAATATTGTAATAAATAAGAAAGCAACACATAGCAAAAAGTACTTTAAAGTATCAAAAGAATCGGTATGTGATACTAAAATCAAATAAAACAATATAACAGCAAAAAATAGAATATGTCTTTGGTACAAGATAGAAGAATAGACAAATAGATAAATTGCTATTTGAAAGCTAAGTCCAGTAGCCAAAACAATAAATTCTTTATAGTTGTTCTTTAACACAAAAATCGTATAGAAAAGTAGTAAAAATAGTAGAAGAACAATTAGTAAAGAAAGCTTTGTAATATAGCCACTTGGGACACAAGCATAATTTATATTCGAAGTTCCAAAAAGTTGGAAAACCACTAATAAAGTATTGCAAACAATTAAGACAAGTCCAATCACAACAGATTTTATATCTGCTGTATTTTTCTTTTTAAAAGATAATAGGATTTCATAAAAATGAAACGTTATCGTTAATCCAGCTACCATTCCCCAAGCTAAAGAATGCGTGTGAATTAGGAAACAAATTAAAATGCTATATAAAATAGGATGTTCATTCCTTTTTGGATAAAATACACCAATTAGCACCAATAGAAGAATGATACAAGAGTAATTTCTAGCAATAGCAGAATAGGTGTAAGTAAAAGGTATAGTAAAAATAGCAAAAATCTTAATTGGTAAAGGAATTTCGGTTTTGAATAAGAAAATCCAAGTACTAACTAGTAAAATGAGATAACTGATGATATTTAGGGTCAAGATTGGGAAGTTTAATTTGGCAAAAGGCATAAGAAGTAAATGCCATAAAATAGGATGACCATCAAATCGACTTTCGTGGAATAAGTCAACGATAGACAATTGTTTTGCCATAAGCCAAGCATGAATTTCATCACGCCAAGGTTCATGAAGCAATACTAAGATTAGATTGATAACAGCATATAAGGCAAAAATTCCCCCATAAAGTATTTTTTTATTTTTTGTATCCATATATCATCTTAATCCTTTCCGTGTGCAATAGAGACATTTCTTTTCGCACATGGGGGTCAGTGGAGTGCTTTCGGTGTAATCTATTATTTTTGCAACACCGCGTAAGCGACCAGCTGACGCATACTGCCACTGTAACAAGCAAGCTTTAACAGTGGACAGCAAAACGAGCCTTTGGCGAGTGCGATTGGAGCAACCAACTCTTTTTTAATTTAGGAAGGTTGCGACACACAAGGTGTAAAAAAATAATAGATTACACCGAGAGCACTCCACTGACCCCTATGTGCGAAAAGAAACGTCCCCATTGCACATTCATTTAATATAGTATATAATAAGGAAAAACAGATTGCAAGACGAGGAGGAAAAAGTTTTGGGAAAATTAGTATTAGTAGATGGTAACAGTATCATGAACCGTGCATTTTATGGGATAATGGGAAGTAAAATGCTAACCACAAAAGACGGGAAATACACCAATGCAGTCTATGGATTTTTAGCTATTTTATTTAAATTGTTAGAAGATATCAATCCAGAATATTTAGTTGTTGCGTTTGACTTGAAAGTACCAACGGCAAGACATAAATTATATGAAGGGTATAAAGCAACTAGAAAAGGTATGCCACAAGAACTAGCAGAGCAAATGCCAATGATAAAAGACATTTTAAGAGCAATGAACATTGACATTGTTGAGATGGAAGGCTATGAGGCAGATGATGTACTTCGGAACCTTATCACGTTATGGAGAAAAGCAGGGGCTAGAGGTAACCATACTTTCAGGAGATAGAGATACCTTTCAATTAGCGACTGACAAAGTAACCATTCGCATTCCTCATACCAAAGGCGGAAAGACAGAAACGGACGAATATAATCGAGAAAGAATTATAGAAACATATGGGTTAGAGCCAAAACAGTTAATCGACGTAAAAGGCTTACAAGGTGATACCTCTGATAATATTCCAGGTGTGCCAGGGGTAGGCGAGAAGACGGCGCTTGCCTTAATTCAAAAGTTTGGTTCGATTGAAAATTTATATGAAAAAGTAGAAAAAGGAGAGGCAGAGTTAAAGGGAAAACAAAAAGAAAAGATAGAAAACAACAAAGATTTAGCTTTCTTATCCAAAACGTTGGGAACGATTAATTTAGAAGTTCCAATTGAGGATACGTTAGAGAATTTTAAAGTAGAGCAATGGGACAAGCCAAAAGTTTTGGCGTTATTTAAAGAGCTAAACTTTAATCGTTATATTGACAGATTTTCTTTGCGTGGAGAAGAAGTAACCAAAGAAGAACCAAAAGATTTATTCCAAATGGTAGATAAATCCAAAGAAGCGGTCATAAAATTAATAGAAGAACAAAAGCAAATGATTTTTTCTGTCCAAACAGCGGAAGATGCTGAGCCAGAAAAAATTATCAAAGAAAAAATAACTGGCTTAACTATTTTTGATGAAAAGACACAAGAAGTCATTTATGTACCAATCAAAAAAGAAGAAGATATTTATGACTTTCAAACGATTTTGGAAAAGGAAACGATTAAGAAAATTAGTATTAATTTAACAAAAACTTATATTTTGTTAAAACAAGTAAAAATTGATTTAAAAGGAATTAACTATGATATCGCAATTGCAAGCTATATTTTAGATCCAAGTAATAATAAATTAGAAATTAAAAAGTTGATGGATCAATATCTTGCTATCAATGTACAAGAATTAATCGGAGAAGAACTAAAACAACAACAAATCAATTTATTTGATACGATGCAAGTAGATGCCACAGAAACCAATCAAAGTGAGAAGGAAAAACAAGCTCTTTATACTTATGGAATTGCAAAAATAAAAGAAATTACCCTCAAACAATTAGAAGAAATAGGAGCCTTAGAATTATTTTATGAAATTGATATGCCAACTGTTGAAGTGTTATCTAACATGCAATGGAATGGAATGTATGTGGACGAAGAGGAATTAAATCAATTTGGAAAAGAATTAACCGAAAAATTAGAAACAATAACTCAAATTATTTATGAAATGGCAGGAGAAGAGTTTAATATTAATTCCACCAAACAACTAGGAGAAATCCTATTTGAAAAAATGAAATTACCAGTTATCAAAAAGACGAAAAATGGCTATTCAACTGACGTAGATGTATTAGAAAAATTAAAAAGAGAAGATCCAATTATTGGGCAAATATTAGATTATAGACAATTAATGAAGTTGAATTCTACCTATGTAGAAGGACTAAAGCCATACATTAATCCTAAAACAAAGAGAATTCACTCTTTCTTCCATCAAACGATAACAGCCACAGGAAGAATCAGTTCAACTGAACCAAATCTTCAAAACATTCCAACACGATTTGAATTAGGAAAAAGAGTAAGGAAAGTGTTCAAACCAGAAGAAGGAAAGCTATATATCGATGCAGACTATTCTCAAATTGAATTAAGAGTATTAGCCCATATATCAGAAGATGAGCATATGATACAAGCCTTTCAAGAAGGGCAAGATATCCATAAACAAGCAGCTTCTAAAGTATTTAAAACACCGATTGAAGAAGTAACCAAAGAACAAAGAAGTGATGCCAAAGCAGTAAACTTTGGAATTGTCTATGGGATTAGTGACTTTGGACTAGGAGAACAGCTAGGAATTTCTAGAAAAAAAGCAAAAGAATATATTACGGAATACCTAGACCAATATGCAGGGATTAAAGCTTTTATGGAAGGCATTACAGAAAAAGCGACAGAACAAGGGTATGTAGAGACTTTATTCCATAGAAGAAGATATATACCAGAACTAAAATCCAATAATTATATGGTAAGACAATTTGGATCAAGAGCAGCTATGAATACACCAATTCAAGGAACCGCGGCAGACATCATGAAAATTGCCATGATAAAAGTATACCAAGAAATTCAAAAAAGAGGATTGCAATCCAAAATTGTGCTACAAGTTCACGATGAAATGATGATTGAAGCAGTAGAAGAAGAAAAAGAAGAAATGAAAGAAATTATGAAACAAAGCATGGAAACAGCAATCAATTTACGAGTGCCATTAATAGCGGACATAGCAGAAGCAAAAAATTGGTATGATTGCAAGTGATTTTGAGACAAGGGGGACAGGTTTCATTTGTCTCATAAATCAGATAGAAAAATGTCGAAAAATAAAAGCATCAAAAAATGACAAAAAAAGTGAGACAAATGAAACCTGTCCCCTTTGTCTCCCCTTTGTCTCAAAACTTGAAAAAATAATAAATGTGACAAAAAGGGGCGCCCCTCTTGTCACAAAGGAGAGAGATAGATTGAAAAGCAAAAAGATAATAGTTATCATTTTACTGATTATTTTAATAGTGTCAGTTTTTCTATTTAAGGATTATTTGCTAAAGATACTGTATCCTAAGACATATCAAGAGGTAGTTTCCCTATATGAAGAGAAATATCATGTGGAAGAAAATCTTATTTTTGCTGTGATAAAGGCAGAGAGTAATTTTGATAAAAATGCTATTTCGAATCGAAATGCAATTGGTTTAATGCAATTAATGGAGGAAACAGCAAAAGATGTGGCTAAGAAAAATCAGATAGAAATAATGCTTGAGAATGTAAAAGAGGAACTTTGTGATGTAAATAAAAATATCGAAATAGGAACTTGCTATTTAGCAATGCTTATGGAGAAATATGAAAATAAAGAAGTGGCTTTAGCTGCTTATAATGCAGGCACAGGAACAGTAGATGGCTGGATTGAAAAGGGAGTTATCCAAAAAGATGGTACTGATATTGAAAAGGTACCATATAAAGAGACGAATAATTATGTTAGAAAGATATTAAGAGATTATAAAATTTATGAAGATTTGTATGATAACAATTGATGCGATGTTACTAGTCAGTCTTATTATTTGTTTTCTTGTGAGAAAGCTTAATATATGATT
>CANOYI010000090.1 GCA_947571515.1 uncultured Clostridium sp.
ATAAAACTAAAATCAACATTTACTAAAACTGGAATTTAAAAATAAATTTAAGGAACTTTTCAAAATTAACATAAAAGTATTTCCTTTTTTACCAATATATGCTATAATAATAACAGTTTTAATCAAAGGAGGAATTTTTCATGTGGCAAATCTGGTTAATCATTGCAGGTGTCTGTTTCATTATTGAAATTATGACAGTAGGATTTTTAATTTTTTGGTTTGCAATCGGAGCACTACTTGCTATGGTTGTTAGTTTATTCACGGATAATATCATCATTCAAACCTCTTTATTTGTCATATCTTCAACCATTTTAATTTTTGCAACCAAGCCATTTGTAAAAAAATTTGCCAAAAATAAAAATACGATTCAAACCAATGTGTATTCAACCGTTGGAAAAACAGGAATTGTAACAAAAGACATTGATTCCATTCAATCTCTTGGTCAAGTAAAGGTTGGTGGAGAAGTTTGGTCCGCAGTTGGACTAAATGATATCAATATTCCTCAAGGTACAGAAGTAGAAATCAAAGAAATAAAAGGTGTAAAAGCAATTGTCACACCGATTCAAAAACTAAATTAGTCATTCGTGTTTGGCTCGTTACATTAAGTAATATACTTAAAACTAACTGTCAGTATTCGTTCATTATAAATAACTTATTATATATAAAATTTAAAGGAGGAAAAAGTTATGTGGTTTTTATTAGTTTTACTTGTTATTATTCTAGTAATAGCATTTATGTCTATCAAAATCGTTAAACAATCTGAGGTGTACATCATTGAAAGATTAGGTAAGTTTTTCAAAGTAGCTGACGCTGGTCTTACCATCATTATTCCATTTTTTGACCATGTAAGAAGTGTGGTTAGCTTAAAACAACAAACAATGGATATCCCACCTCAAGGCGTTATTACAAAAGATAATGTTACGATTACAATCGATACGGTTGTATTCTATCAAATAACCGATCCTGCCAAAGCAGTTTATGAAATTCAAAGTTTAAAGAAAGGTATTGAATATTTAGCCATTACAACCATTCGTGATATCATTGGTAAAATGGACTTAGACGAAACATTTAGTTCAAGAGATGGTATTAATAATCAGTTAAGAGTGGTTCTTGATGAAGCAACTGATAAATGGGGATGTAAAATTGACCGAGTAGAAATCAAAGACATTACCCCACCTGCTGATATTAGAGATGCCATGGAAAAAGAAATGAATGCAGAAAGAAATAAAAGAGCTTTAATTCTAGAATCAGAAGCTCAAAGACAATCAGCAATCACAATTGCCGAAGGTAAAAAACAAGCTGCTATCTTAGAAGCAGAAGCTGACAAAGAAGCTAGAATTAGAAGAGCTGCCGGTGAAGCACAAGCCATTAAAGAAGTAGCTGATGCCAAAGCAAAGGAAATTCAAATGGTTTATGATGCTATGAAAAAAGCAGATCCAAATGATAAATTAGTTCAATTAAAATCTTTAGAAGCTTTAGAAGAAGTTGCTAAGGGCGATGCCAATAAAGTATTTATTCCTTTTGAAGCAACCAATGCTTTAAGTTCATTAGGTGCTATGAAAGAAATTGTAACAGATAACAAGAAATCAGATTAAAAATAATAAGAACAATAGTGGGCTGATTAATATTTTATAAAATTTAATACATAAAGTTCAGCCCACGTTTAATTGTTCGTCCGCGAAAATTGCAAGGCAATTTTCTGTGGAACGCTTTATATTATAGGAAGTTCAGAGAACTTTGCTATAATATAAAATTTAGGGGACGGAAATACCGTCCCCATTTTTTTGTTTTTTGCCAGTTGCATAAGAATCAAACTCACTTTTCCATGACAACTAATCGACACCCCTGATTGTTCCATCTCTCTACTACGTTAGCATTAGGATATTTTCTTTTAAATTCTTCTTCTTTATCCTTTATTGCTTCTTTCAAAAATTCTTCCCGTATGTAGGTCTCTCTTGCAAAAAACTTATTGTCCAATTGTTTTAGCTTTTTTGCCATTTTTTACCTCCTAATAATCGTTCATATTTACAGGCACCCTAAACAAATGCTTATCGCATTTATTATATGTTTATATTGTATCATATTTGAATCTAAAAGTAAACTTTATATTATCTTTAATTCATAAATTTTCTTGGAACCCTTGCAGAAATCGTACTGATTATTTCATAATTAATCGTATTACATTTATGAGCTATTTCATCCAAAGTGATTAATTCATTATCCCAAATCCACACATCATCTCCCACTTCTACTTCGTCCAAATCGGTTACATCTGCCATAAATCCGTCCATACAGACTTTACCAACAATAGGAACTTTGTGTCCACGAATGACTACCTGTCCATTGTTGGATAATTCTCGTCGGAAGCCATCTGCATATCCAATTGGAATGGTTGCTATTTTGCTTTCTCTAGGCGTAATAAAACTTCTACCATAACTAATGCTAGTTCCTTCTTTTACTGTCTTTAAAAAAGTTATTTTTGATTTTAATTTTGCAACTGGTTTTAATGCTATTTTTTCTTGTATCCCCTCTTCTGTTTCATATCCATATAGAATCATACCAGGTCTTATTAAATTATACTGTGCTTCTGGATTGTTGATAATAGCATTAGAAGCAGATGTATGAATATATTTGATATCTTTTGCTTGCTTTGTTATAATTTTTACTGCTTTTTGAAAAGTTACTATTTGTTGTTTTGTATATAGTTCATCGCTATCTGGTGATGAGAAATGAGTATAAATTCCCTCTATTTTTACATTGTTTGTATTTTGTATTTCTTCTAAAAAACTTGGTAGCTGTTCGAGTGATAGCCCAGTTCTTCCCATCCCAGTTTCTATTTCAAGATGAACTCTTATTGGCTTATTTTGTTTTTGCACTTCTTTTAAAAAATGGTCTGATGATAATCCAATTACTAAGTCATTTTCAATGATTTTATTAATTTCGCTATTGGCTGGTTGATTTAAGATAAAAATATCTTTTTTATAACCAAGGTTTCTTATTTTGGCTCCCTCATCAACTGTTGCTACACCTACTATTTCAAATCCATTGATAACATCTAGTCTTGTATTTAAATAGGTTCCATACGCATTTGCTTTGATGATTGGCATAATAATGGTATTGGGATTTAATCTTTTTCTAATTTGTTCTATGTTATATTTAAAATTGTCAATATTAATTTCCATTACTGTTGGTCTTGTAATTTCATTTTGATTCATTTTTAACAACTCCTCCTCTTGCAAATTTGCATTCTCTTAAATCCTAGTTTATTAGTTTTTTGTCTATCATATTCAAAATTCTATAACTCATATTCTTTTATCTCTGCATTTTCTAATCCTAATCTTAAGAGTTTACCATCTTCTGGAATTCCCTCAAAATACGCATGGAATGCCCTAGAAACTCCTTTATGGGCAACAACTAAAACTTTGCTATAATCTTTCGTTTTCAATTCATTTAGAAAATCATTGACTCTTTGAAATAAGCTCTGAATGGTTTCTTCTGTTCCATATCTAGTATTGGTAGGATAACTCCAGTAGATTTCACGATTGGTACATTCGATGGATTTTCCCTCAAGGTTTCCATGTTTTCTTTCTTCTAATCTGTTATCTATTATAATTTCCTTATTTTTTGAATTTATGATGTCTGCTGTGTGTCTTGCTCTTAATAATGGGGAACAATAAATAATATCAAATTCCATCTCTTTGATTTTTTCCTTAAGTTTTTCTGCTTGTTGTATTCCATTTTGATTGATGTCTTCCCCTCTAAAGTTATACAAATTGCTTATATTGGTATCTGTTTGTCCATGTCTTACTAAATATACTTTCATCTTTTACCTCCTTTTATTCCTCTATCAAGTTATATTGCTCTTTATACCAAGCAGGTGTACAAGGCATTGCAATCGTACAATGGGCGTCCCAATTGCCATATCAATATCTTTATCCCCTAATGGATATTCTAAAACTTGGCACTTTTCACCATTTTGAACCTTTTTTGCTTGACTTTGCTTTACTAATTTCATAAAAACTTTCCTCCTTACCCATTTTCAATTATTTATCAGTTTTTCTAAATTAAATCATTCAACTTGGTATCTCTATGTGTTTTAGCATTAAAGGCTGGTTGCATAATTTCTATCATTTTAAATTTTCCAGCAAAAGCATACTCAGTATTAACTGGAATTTCTATTATATCTTCTTTTCCAATATTAAATCTCTTTCCATTAATGGATGCAATTCCTTCTCCTTCTAATATATAAAATAAATGCATGCTTTCCGTCTCTAATTGATAATACTCATGTCCTTTAAACATATTGATATAATCCATTTCAAATTCTTTATTCTTACTATTTAGAATATATCCTTCAAAAAAATCCTTATTTTTAAAACTTGGCTCACTTGGCAACTTTTTTAAGTAGTTCATCCTCTTGTGTTCTCCTTCCCTATTTTTCCCATATTTTTCTGATAAAATTTAATGATATGGTAGATAGCGTAAAACCAATAACTGGCACTAATGAACTTAAAAATATATTATTGATTTTATTGATTAAATACGAATAAATAATAACTACTATATAAGTTAATATACAAATACATATTTTTCTTGTTCCGCTCGTTTCCCATTTTTTATCTAATTCTACTTTTCGATTTCTTTGTTTGATTTGCTCAATTTCTTTTTCTAAATCTTTATTTTCCATTTTTTATCTCTCCTATCTTAATTCTCTGAAGATTATCTATTAAATCTTCATTTTTCGATTTTTATTGATTTATATTTTTTCATCTTTATTTTTTAGCAATATACAAAGTTGCTAGATCTGGTATATCATCAATTCTCTTTATCTCTTTAAATTTATTTTGAACCATTAAATCTTGTATTTCATTATGCATATAAACACTATATTTTAATTAGTATAATACTAATGATAATCAAAATAGCTGAAATAATTTTTCTTAGTAAATTATCCTTTTCCTTTAAAAATAAATATCCTATCATAACATTTAACATGACTGACAAGGCACATAAAGGAGCAACAATTGTTACATTTCCCAATTGATATGCTCTTAACTGTGTAATAATAGTTATCGGCCAACTTATGGCTGTTATTAATATCGCTCTTTTATTTCCATTAGTAAACTCACTTTTTATTTCAGATAATTTAATTCTTTCAAAAATCATAATCAGAATAGCTGGTATCGTTAAAGTTATTGCAGCATACATTGGTAAATTGAAATGTTGTGATATATTAACATCTAAAAATAAAGCAACTGTAAATACTAAATTTGATATAATTCCCAATAGAACATATTTATTAAATTCAAATTTCCCTTTTTGATAAAAAACTAATACATTACTAAATATAATTAACATCGCACCGATAAACTTTGCTAAAATAAATTCTTCTTTAAAAAAGATTAATCCCGCAAATATCATAAAAGTAGTAGATAATTGCTGAAGTATATTAAAAGTAGAAGCTTCTATTCCACTCATTACTTTGGTATCTAATCGATCTTTTACCGTATAACAAATAATCCATTTGTTTTTCCGTGGAATGGTTCTTTGACTTTCATCTACTATCAAATTTTCTTTCTTTACTTGGTACATATATTTTTTGTCATATCGATGTACAATACTTCCTTCTCTACTGATTACAAAACATGTATTGGTTGTCTTATTGGCATTTTCATCTAATAAATTAACACTTCCCAGTATAAGATTTACGTTATTCTCTTTCGCAAAATTTTGGTATTTCTCTATATCTTTCAGGGTACAACATCTTTGCTCATATTCTTTTCCCCAATAGACAAAAAATTCTGATAAGCAAATGATATCTGTTTTTTCTAGTAGTGCTTGTTGCATAAAATTGAATGCTTTTTTTTCATTTTCTTCTCTTGTTTCAGTAGAATCCATTTGAACTAATGTAACTTTCATTTTTTACCTACTTTCCCTATTTTCTATTAATCGTTATTTCACTAACTTCTACATTTTTCGGCAAATTCAAGATATATAACATTAAGTTAGCAATATCCTTTGGATTCATCCATTCTTCTGGATTTTCTATTTTTTTGCCTGTAGACTTTTCATGTAATCTTGTGTTCATACCACCAACATTTAGCTCAATCACTCGACTTTTACATTTCTTTAATTCTAATTGTAAATTGTAACTGGTTCCTCTTAAAGCCCATTTAGACGTTGTATAAGCAAGTTGGTCTGGATATCCTTGCTTGGTTCCGCTTGTTGAACCAACATTGATGATATCTGCTTCATTTTCTTTGATTAGACCAATTAATTGTGCTGTCATAAACATAGGTGCCATACTATTTATTTTCATTACATTGTGTAAACACTCATAAGTAATTTCTTCCAATTTTTGCACTCCTAGCACTCCTGCACAATGAATTAAGGCATCAAACTGGCTATATCTTTCTTTTATTGTATTACATGCATTGGTTATCGATTTTTCATCTGCTAAATCTACTTTAATCCATTCACATTCATAATCTGGTCTGGTTCTACAAAGAGCTACTATTTTTATATTACTTTTTAAGCATATTTGTGCAAATTTTTTTCCTAGTCCATCACTTGCTCCTGTTAATATTATCGTTTTCATTTAATTTTTCTCCTAATCAATTTTCTATCTTTTTTATTTTTTCAAGTATATCATAAATTGTATTGATATTGCAATAAACGATACATAAATAATGTAAACTATTACATACGCAAAGGAGCACCCTCTATAGAGTGCCCCTTTGCTAAGAAAAGATTAACCTCTTTTCAAGGAAGTTAATCATCATTTGGAAAATGCTTTTTTCTAAAAGCTTCCATTTCTTCCCGTTGCTTTTGAGATCTCTGCTCAAACTCTTTTGCTTTTTCATCGTTCTCTTTCTGTATTCTTTCTGCTCTTTCACGGTGTTCTTCAAATTTTTGCCTAAATTTCTGCTCAAACTCTTTGGCTTTTTCATCGTCTTCTTTAGTTATTCTTTTCATAAGTGAAATTCCTAAGTCTAGTAATTCACTTATTTGCTCCCAAATGTTATCTGGAACATTCATGACATTAACCTCCCTTCTACATAAGATAGTATAATTATATGGTTCTTGGAAATATTTTACAATTAAATTATGCCAAAAGTGATTTTTTCTATTGAAAAAATGCCAAATACAAGAGTTATAAACCAACCATTATATTTGACATTTTTCGACTTAATTTTTGAGACAAATGAAACCTGTCCCCATTGTCTCATTTTATTTCATAGCTTCTTCAACAGCTACTGCAACTGCTACTGATGCTCCAACCATTGGGTTATTACCCATTCCAATTAGCCCCATCATTTCAACGTGTGCTGGTACAGATGATGAACCTGCAAATTGTGCATCTGAGTGCATTCTTCCCATGGTATCTGTCATACCATAAGAAGCTGGTCCAGCTGCCATATTATCTGGGTGAAGGGTTCTTCCTGTTCCTCCACCTGATGCAACTGAGAAGTATTTTCTATTTTCTGCTAATCTTTCTTTTTTGTATGTACCTGCAACTGGATGTTGGAATCTTGTTGGGTTGGTTGAATTTCCTGTGATAGAAACATCAACATCTTCCATCCACATGATAGCTACACCCTCTCTTACATCATTGGCACCATAACATCTAACTTTGCTTCTTTCTCCATCAGAATATGGAATTTCTTCCACAACTTTTACTTTTCCTGTGAAGAAGTCAAAGTCTGTTTTTACATAAGTAAATCCATTGATTCTTGAAATAACTTGTGCTGCGTCTTTTCCAAGTCCATTTAGGATAACTCTTAATGGCTCTTTTCTAACTTTGTTGGCTGATTTGGCAATTCCAATTGCTCCTTCTGCTGCTGCAAAAGACTCATGTCCTGCTAAGAAAGCAAAACATTTTGTATCTTCTGATAATAGCATAGAAGCTAAGTTTCCATGTCCTAATCCAACTTTTCT
>CANOYI010000091.1 GCA_947571515.1 uncultured Clostridium sp.
GCCAGAACCCACATAAATACGGGATTCTTTTTGTTACAAAATAAAACAACTCCTCTCTCACCCAATAAAAGCAAAAATTCATCCAAAGACTTTATTTAACAAATCACATCTCTCTCTTTTTGCATCCGTAAATCCAGCTTTATATAAACCCCAACGTCCACCTGCGTAAAAAATTTCTGGCTCTTTTGCTTCTATTTTATCAAGAAATTTTTCATAATCTTGATTTACTTCCTCAAACTCAAAGCGATCCAAAGTTCTGCCAATTTGATTAAAGGATAATTTACTTTCATTATGAGTTTTAGGATTAATACAATTTATATATGCTGCATGGCTCCCTCTATTTCTACCTACTGCTTTTATTTCTATTGAAAACTCAATCTGATCTCCAATCTCTAAGTCCTTAAAGCCGGACTCTGAGACTTTTTATGTATTGCTTTACATGTCGCTGTAGTTTTTAGTGTCAATTATTTTCTCCTTCTATTCTTATATAGATCATTTAATTGCTGTTCTAATTTCTTTTTCTCCATAGGATTCTTACAGTATTTTATTCGCTTTTTTATTGCAGAAATATCATCACTTTTTGTTTGATAAATATCAGATTCCTTTAAAATACTATTTAAGCTTGCATTTTGCTTATTCAAAATATCAGTAAGATTGTCTATAATAATATTATTAGAACTTGTCCCATATCCAATAAACTCTATTTCTGCATTATAATTTTTAAGTATTTCAAAAATTATTTTTAATGCATTCCCAACTTGCTCAGGTGATGCTACTGTTTTATATTTTTCATGAAGCTCAAAATATGCCCAATATTTTTTATTTACAAAACACTCATATAAAAGACCTTATTAGTCTCGTCTATTGCATAATCAAAACACTCAATTAAATTTTTTATCCAATCTTCTTGCGGATATTGATTATATACTTCTTTTAATACAAATTTGTATAATAATATTAAATTTCTAACCTCAATATTTATGTAATCACACCCTTGAATTATATTATTTTTTATAAAACTAGTGTACTATCAACTTATTTTTGTTGAATATATTTTTAACATATGATATAATTGTATAAATTAATATTGTTTAACATTGAGATAGATGCCGGTATATCTCATTACCTAATATATGGAGCAATAGACAATCATTTTTGTCATAAATAAGACTCTAAATACAATTAATTATTTTTTTTAATTGTATTTTTCATAGGAGGCATAATAAATGTTTGTACATATGCTACTTATATTGCTAATAATTTTAATATTATCTTCTCTTTTACTATTTATTGTTAATAAAACTGCATGTTCAAAAGGAAAAACAAAAATTATTAGTTCATTCAAAATTCTAAATGTTCTTGAATTTAAACTTAAAACTGAGCATATAGAAAAAGATACAAACAAATAATATTAATTATCAAGAGACATTGTTTTATTAACAGTGTCTCTTATTTTTTTAGAATTCCATTTATCATTTCTCTATGAGACCTATATTAACCATATGTTTCTATTCTTCCTTTTCAAAATTCAACATCTCATCTCTTGCCCTCTGGTAGAATATGCGGTCAATCTCGAAACCAAAAGCGCTCCTACCAAGTTCATATGCTGCCCTAAGAGTTGTTCCTGAACCAGCACAAGGATCAATAACCACATCACCAGGATCGGTAAATATCTCAATCAGTCTTTTCAAAACTGCTACCGGCTTTTGAGCTGGATGAATTTTGGGTATACCCTTCCCATCTCTCTTCCATTCAAACCAGTTAAAAATCATATGACCTGTACCCGGAATATTCTTACCCTCATCATCAATCTGAAGACCATTTCTGAATTTGGGTAACTTATCACGATATAAAAGCAATGCATATTCTGTTGCGCCTACAACACGCATATTTGCTTTAAGTACCTGTGGACTATAATTCTTACAGAACACAAGAGGTATGTAATGAATAAATCCATGTTTCTCAGCAGCTTTAATAAGCGTCTGAATTTGTTCAAAAGAACAAAAAACAATCATGCAAGGCGAGTTACTACTTCTACCTCTTGGTACTGGTTTTATATCATCCTTTTTCAGCATCTTGGAACAAAAATGAAAATACTCATACAGATTAAAATTGAAATCAGAATTAAACGCTGCTTTACCTGCTAATTTGCTTTCACCATTTTTATTATCACCTTTGTTATACCACATTGGATTTGAGCCATAAAAATTATTCCCTACACAATATGGTACATCAGCTATAATTAATTGTGCCGGTGGAATTGCATACTTTTTGTAATTTTGCATTGAATCTCTATATAATTCACACTTAATTTTCCTTGGATATTCCATTCCTTATTTGGAGTAAATCATGATTTATTCTGCGCAGAAACCTCATTTCCTCCTATTTACTACTTTAATTTTTGCATATGCTTAATTGTTACTTCTACCTTTTAGTATTCAATGAATTAAAATTTTTATTGCCTTGTTATTTCTCTATTTATTCTCATCCATCTCTTTACAAAATTCTCTATACTTTCTTGTATACTTGTAACTGTCTCCAAAAATATTGTTTACAGCCACAAATAACTTTGGTTCATATTTCTCTATAACTTCTAACTCTTGCTCAAAATCTCTTCCAAAAGGACATCCAGCACAGCCAGTTCTCTTTAATCCATATTCTGTGTAGCATTTACTATGAGTTACACCATAATTATTTTCATAAGCTTCTTTATCTGCGTTTTTATACCAAAATAAAGGTCTATAATTATCGTAGGTATGTTTTTTTACTTCTCCATTTTCATCAAAACAGCTCTTATACGCTGTCGCTCTTACGCCACCTTCCGCCTTTCTAATACCAACAATACTTAAATCATACCCATACTCTTCTAATAATTTATATAGCAAATCTTTCTTTGCATATTGGCAACACTTATTTGATATTTTAAAAGAAGGAGGGTTCTCAATAATAAATTCTTTTAAATACTTATTTTGTTCAATATTAAATCTACTACCATACCCTTTGTTACCACACCACCATTCTAATGCAGATTTACAATTTGGATATTCTAAATTTAGTTTATCAAAAGATTTATCTTCCCATTTAAATTGATGTCTTTGTAGCCTGCTCATGAACTCGCTAACTTGTTTTGATAGAAATGGTTGTCCATATTGTCTACAGCTTACAGGAATCGGTTTTATTGCTCTATAAGGCTTAATTTCTATTCCATATTGCTTTTCAAGATATTTTAGATGATTCTTTGTTGCCTGATATTCCAGCCCAGTATCAAACCAAACATAATCTATTTTGTTATCCTTATCACACTTTACACAAATATCAAGCAATATATCGCTATCGGAACCACCTGATATTGAACATACTATTTTTTCATATTTACTACTATTAATCTTTGTCCATGCTCTAATTAAATTGTCTCCAATAATTTGATTTTTGGGACAATTCTTTAATATACTATCTAATGTTTTACCACCCAATATGATCTTCCTCACGCAATTTGATCTACGTTTACGCGAGGTAAAGCCATACTTTATTCACGAATTTTTCTTCGTATTCGTGGGTGTCTTTTTACGTCACTACCACATACCTTTTTTTGAACATTTATCATCAACGTGCCAAAATAAATATTCTTGTGACAACCTTTAATAATTAAAGGTTATGAATCTTATGGGTGATTTTTTAACCAATCTGTAGCACAGCATATCCCAAAAATTCTATGCTTAAAACCTCAATATTTTTAATTGTTTTTTTATGTTCTGACTCATAATCTCTGACAAACATATCAGCCCAAATATCCTCATATTCTTGTTCTCCACTATTATTTAACATCATGTACTTCTCAGATCTCTTATAATTACCTCTTTCCGTCTCATACCCTACAGATACTTTATAAATGGGAAATTCTACTTTTGATTTAATAAAGTTTCTGGGATGAATATTCATCATCTTTTTCTTCAACTCTTCATCAAAAATCTCAAATACATCAATTCCAGTTCTAATTGAACACCATTCGAAAAACTTACTTGGATGCAGCACTACTTTTCACCACCCTCCTGTTCTATTTCTTTTCTAAATCTTTCTTCTAAATCAAAAATTGATTTTCCGGATCCCTTAAACGGAGCATCTATGCGACTCTGCAAGCCTTTTAGCATCCTCCAATATTGCGGGAGATATAAATACATATTTTTTAGTTCTTTTAAATTGCTGTTTTGACAGCACCAACATGATACCCTATCCAATATGTCATATAATTCAATTCCATCTTCATACCAATGAATTCCCTTTGAAAAACAATACTCTAAACAATCTTGCTCTGTCATTTCCCATTTCGCTAAGGGAGATCTCTTATATTTATCAAGATTCCTCAATCGCTTTGGCTCATCATATGCAATACCAACATAAACAATATTATCTGTCCCTGTATATTTATTACAAATCCTCTGTTTTATAAAGGTTTGCCACCTACATTTTCCACACCATTCATCTCCATAAACTTCCTGCTTAGTTTTTCTTTTTACTTTTGGACGAACCAACATATCATACAAAAACGAATTATCCGGCTTTAATTCTATATATTTAATACCATTTTCTTTTAAAATTGGAAGCACATTATCCCTTATATTGTAAATTGCCGTAAATTCCATTCCAGTATCATAAAATATAACCTCATCAAGTGGTTCGCCCAATTCAACCAATTTTAAAACCATTGCTGTACTATCTTTTCCCCAGCTACAACTTGCTATATATTTCACATCAGCCACATGCACTATCTCTCTTATATGGCTAAATAATCCGATTTTAGTACAATATAGTACACTCATATTTTTACATAGGACTTTCCGGTTTTTCCTCGGCTCACACTATTTTATTATGTCCGCACCTCGCTCCTATAACCTAGCTTCACTAGGATAGATGCTACTCCTTTCTAGTCATTTCTTGCTTCATTTTCAATCTCTTTTTTAAACCTTTCTTCTAACTGAAATACAGATTTTCCAACTCCCTTCATGGGAGAATCAATTCTACTTTGTAACCCTCTTAATCTTTGCCAGTATTCAGGCAGATATATATAAATATTTTTGAGTTCTTTTAAATTCTTGTTCTGGCAACACCAGCAACTCGCACGATCCAGAATGCTGTATAATTCAACTCCGTTTTCATCCCAGTGCCAGCCACGATCATAACAATATGCAAGGCAGTTACTCTCTGTCATCCCCCAACTAATAAGCGGATATGCTTTAGTAACGCCATTCCTATTGCTATTTTTGCAACGTCTCGGCTCATCTTTAGCTATTCCAACATATTCAATTATTCTTTCATTTGGGTAATAATCTTTATAATGATTCATAATTGCTGATAACTTGCCACTTGTTCCCCAGCGGATACCTCTTCCTCCGCACCACTCATATCCATAATGTATTGGATACGGTTTACTATTCGGCTCCCGGTATTTAATCGGTCTAACAAACATATCAAACAAAAAATGATTTTTAGAAGATAACTCAGAAAATAATATTTTACGTTCCGCCAATAACCGCTTCATTTTATCTCTGTTATCATAAACAGAATCAAATTCCATTCCGGTATTAAAGAAAATCACCTCATCTAAAGGCAAATTCTCTTCTAAAATTCTTAAAACCATAGCAAGGCTATCCTTGCCAAAACTACAACTTGCAACATACTTCATACCAACCACTTACCATGCGGATCGTGGTAAAGTAATATACCCTCCCATGCCGGCTTTTGCCAACGCTGCTAAATTACTTTTATGTTGAGTTAAACAGTCTCACAACAACCGGTTTCACCGGATAGGTATTACTCCTTTCGATTTTTGCTCATAATTTCATATTCCTTCTTTACTATCTGAAATTAATTTTTCTAATTTAAACACTATTTCTCTCTTTATCTCTTAAATGTTCCATTACTCTGTTTTTCCCCAACTCAAATATCTCTTTATCTTTCTCAATACAAACAACTTTTCTATTTTCGTCAATTCCAGCAATCGCGCATGTCATACTTCCGGCTGTAGAATCCAACACAGTCTCACCTTCGTTCGTATATGTACGCATAAAGTATCTATATATTTCCACTGGTTTTTGGGTATTATGGATCTTATTTGACTGATCAGCATTACTGAAGACTTGAATGTCAAGAGGATATCTATCTGTGCTGTCATAAGAAGTATTCCTTACTTCTCTACCATAGCAACTATCTCCATCTGCTTCTCTAATATAATTTGTCTTTGCTACTTTTCTTTTATGTCCGTGGGTCATCTGCGGATTATATGCAGGTGGCTTCTTATAAAATACTTCTATATTTTCATGCGCTCTCATTGGCATTTTCTTAGCATTCAAATGTCCTTTAGGATGTGTTTTATGCCATATCCACTCATATTTAAACATCTTTGGATTACTCATTATAAGAGCCGAAGTGAATGGCTGACTACTGAATAATAGAATTGCTCCATTATCCTTAATTATCCTTTCGTAATGTGTCCAAAGACCTTTTTCTTTGTTTCTGTGAAACCATTCTAGTCCTTCAGCCAATGATTTCTTTTCTCGTAAACAAATATTTATGACATCTTTTTCATATAATATTTTTTTACCAAGTTGTACATAATCATTAAACGGAATTATCGTATCCCATTTACATTGCGTAGTGCTAACCATACGGAAGATCCGTGATGACACAATCTATTGATTTATCCGGGATATAACTCATAACATTCAGACAATCTCCACAAATCATCATATTGTCACAGAAATCCGTATTATTAGACACCTCACTTTCATTTAATATTTTATATGTATTTATCAATATCTTTCCAGAAAGGCATGATCATCTTACGGCTGCAGCACCTTTATCCTTTCTGTACTATTTTCTTATCGCTTTTCACTTTAAAAACTGGTTGTCATTTTGGAATATAATTACTTTTTTTATTATCAAACCACCATTCTTTAAAATCTTCTGCCTGCATATCTTTCTTTAGTTCGTTGTAATTTACATTAATATTATCATTTACTGAAACAATTTCTGTAAACGTAATATTGATTGATGACTCCCTCATAGAAAAAATATCTACATCATCAGAAGTTAAATACCAATTTCCCCAACCATATGTAATTTGTTCATATTCTTTAAAGAACCAATTTTTGTATTTTTCTTTTGCTTCTTCTTCATTATTTGCATAAATATATTTCACATTTCTAACTACCCAGCATTCCTTTTTTATGTTTTTTCTCATAAATTTGGGAATTGTATATGTAAAATATTGAACTGTTCCTATTTTAAATATTCGTTTCATATATCTCCTTTTTTGATAAAATCTCGATTTCATGTCTATACCATATATAGTAATTTATGAATTCACAAACAACTATATATGATATATTTTTATCAATTTTTCTCTTTTTCCTTATAAAACAGTCTCCTCAATGTACAAATATCTTTTGGAATACTATCTTTATCTTCTACATCATGCAACTTTCTAACCCAAGCATAATACTCATTTGCTGTTAGAGTAGTTAGAGCTGATGTCTTTCTGATATATCCATTTCTGATCGCTTCATGTGAAATACTTCTCATAAACTTCCAGAAATTATAATATGTCAGCTTTAACTTGGTCATATAACCTACACTATCTTCAATGACAAATCCCTCAATTTTGCGTCCATTATACTCATAATCTTCTTCTAAAATGTCATAATACCAATCGAAAAACTCCTGCCAAGTTGCAATCTCAAATGCTTTTTCTTTTGTTGTAAGTTCAAACTGATTAGCAATATCAACCATTGTGTCATATTCGTACTTAGAAAAGTTCATATCGTTCTGAACAATATCAAGTAAGATTAATTCGCTGTTTGGATATTCGATGATATGTGGATCATTCTTCATGTCTACGCACTCAAATACAAATGAAACATTATGCTCTTTAA
>CANOYI010000092.1 GCA_947571515.1 uncultured Clostridium sp.
TCTATGAATTAACCAATCCACAAAAGTCGATTTGGATGACAGAACAATTTTATGATAACACCAATATTAATAATATTGTTGGTTATTTAAAAATCGATAAAAACACAGATTTTAATGCTTTAGAAAAAGCCTTTAATTATTTTGTCATGAAAAACGATTCTTTTAAAACAAAAATTATACTTGAAAATTCTTCCCCCCGTCAATATTTTGACGATTTTGTTTACGAAAGCATTGAAATCATTGATTTAAAAGATAAAATTCAATTATTAGAATTTGAAGCTTCTTTTCCGATGCAACAAATTGAAGTTCTTGGCAACTTCTTATTTTTGACTAAACTATTAAGATTTCCAGATGGTTCTGGTATTTTAGTATTAACCGCACACCATTTAATCGCTGATGCTTGGACCATGTCTTTAGTGTTGGAAGAAATTTATCAAAATTACCTACATATCATAGCACAAGAAGAAATTGATTTAACACCAAATCCTTCTTATCTTGATTTTATCAAATCTCAAAATCAATATATGATAAGTAATAAATTTGAGAAAGATAAAAACTTTTGGCAAGAGCAGTTTAAAGCCCTACCAAATGTCATTTCTTTTAAAAACAATAAAAAAGTATCGATTCAGGCTGATAGAAAAATATATTCTTTGCCTAAATCTTTGGCAAATCAAATCAATGAATTTTGTAAGCAAAACAATATTTCCGATTCCATCTTTTATTTTAGTATTTTTAATATTTATTTTAAAAATATTTTTAATTGTGACAATTTTGTAATTGGAAATCCTGTATTAAATAGGTCCAATTTTAAAGAAAAACATATGACTGGTATGTTTGTTTCTATTATGCCTTTTATTGTAGATGTGCCAAAGTCCAATTCTTTTTTAGAATTCTGTTGTACGATGGCATCCAAGCAAAAGCAAATGTATCGTCATCTTCGTTTTCCTTATCATGAAATTTTGGACTTTGTTAGAAAAACGTATGAGTTTTCAGATGGTTTATATGACATCATATTTTCTTATCAAAATTCGACCATTCCGTCGTTTTGTAAATGGTTACACAATCGCTCACAAGCAGAATCTTTGCAAATTCACATCAAAAATATCGCGGAAGAAAAAGACAATTTATCCATTCATTATGATTTTCTAACTGATATTTTTTCGAATGAAGATATTGATTTGATGCATGAACGCATCTTAAATATCATAAATCAGGTTTTGAAGCAACCTGATAAACTAGTAGAAGAATTAGAAATGATTTCTCCTGCCGAAAAAAAATTATTGTTAAAAACCTTTAATGATACGAAAATAACCTATCCTAAATCTTCTAATCTGATAAAAGAATTTGAAAAAATGGTACAACAATATCCAAAAAATATCGCTGTTACGGATAAAAATAATTCTTATACCTATGAAGAATTAAATGAAAAAGCAAATTTTCTTGCCCGAAAAATATTAAAGCAAAATATTGCTAGCGATGTAATTGCCTTTTCTTTAAATCGTTCTGCCGCAATGATTGTTACTATTTTGGCAATCTTGAAATCTGGTCATACCTATCTACCAATTGACCCAGAATATCCAATTGAACGAATTGAGCTTATGTTAGAAAACAGCAATACAAAACTATTAATTACCACCCCAGATTTTTATCAAAAAATAGATTATCAAGGTCTTTTTATTAACTATGAAGATTTATCTTTTGATCAAAAAGTAGAAAATTTAAATCTTTCTATCCCGAGTGATAAACCTTGTTATATCATGTATACTTCTGGTTCGACTGGTGTTCCAAAAGCAGTAACCATTAGGCATTACAATGTTTTAAACTTTGTAAAAAGTATGCAAGAACGCCTAGATTACACACCTTCTCGTGATAATAAAGTATTATCTGTTACAACAGTATGTTTTGACATTTTTGTTTTTGAATTATTCCCTACTTTATTATCTGGGTTAACACTTGTTATTGCTGATGAATTAGAAAGTAGAAGTCCAAAATTATTAAGTGATATGATTCAGAGACATAAAATCACTAAAATACTAACCACTCCTTCTAGAATAGAACTATTATTTTCGGATACTGCCTATATCAATTCCTTATCTAGCATAAAAGAATTTATACTAGGAGGAGAACCGCTTCCTATCACCTTATTAAATAAATTGCAAGAACAAACCAAAGCTAAAATTTTCAACTTATATGGACCAACAGAAACTACCGTTTATTCCACTTTCAAGGATGTTACTAATACCAATTTCATTACCATTGGAAAACCTATTCATAATACACAAATTTATATCTTAAATGAACATATGCATTTACAACCAATTGGTTCTGTTGGAAAAATCTGTATTGGCGGAGATGGTGTGGGCTGTGGCTATCACCACAATCTAGAAAAAACTAATTCTGTTTTTGTGGTCAATCCATATGGAGATGATATCATCTATAAAACTGGAGATTTAGGCTATTGGCAATCAGATGGTGAATTAATCTGTTTAGGACGAAAAGACCATCAAATAAAAATACGTGGTTATCGTGTAGAATTAGATGATATCAATAATCATATTTTAACCTTCGAAGGGGTTGAGCAATGTGTTGTAATTGATAGAACCGATGCAAATGGTAAAAAATATTTATGTGCTTATCTTGTATCTCGAGAGGAAATAGATATGGCAGAACTAAAAAAATTCTTGGTTGATCTTTTGCCACATTATATGATTCCAAGCTACTTTGTCTCAATTGATGAAATCCCTTTAACTTTGAATCATAAAATAGACCGCAAAGCTTTGCCAGAACCCAATTTAAAAGAAGCAAGGATTACAACTCAATATGTAAAACCTTTTACCAAAATAGAAAAAGATTTATGCTTTATTTTTAAAACTTGTCTATCTGTCTCTAGGATAGGAATTGAAGATGATATCTTTGATTATGCTATGGATTCTCTTGATATCATTCGTATACAAACAAAAATGTTGGTATATGACTATAAACTAAATACACAAGATTTTTATCAACTTAGAACTATTAAAAATCTAGCACAATTGATTGAAAATACAAACAACGAAAAAGTTACTGATGTAGATACCACTTATTTATCTACTGTAAACCATAGTTTTAATTCATATCCTAGCATAATGCAATTTACAAAAAAGCATTATAAAAATATTCTTTTATTGGGCTGTACTGGCTATTTAGGCATTCATTTGTTAAAGGAACTTTTAACCAACAGCGATAGCCATATCACTTGTATCATCCGTAGCAAAAATGGTGAAGATAGTACCAAAAGACTTTCTAGCTTGTACCGTTTCTATTTTAATAAAAAACTTCCTTTACACAGAGTTGCTATCATTGATTCTGATATTACGAAACCACGTTTTGGATTATTAGCTAGTCAATATAAACAATTAGCTGAATCAATTGATTTAACTGTCAATACCGCTGCTAATGTTAAATACTATGGAGACTATGAGCAGTTTAAAAAAGTCAATGTAGACGTTGTCCAAAATTTAATTGACTTTTGTGTGAAATATAACTTAGAACTAATTCACACTTCAACTCTTGGTGTATCCGGAAATTACTTAGTAAATCACCAGAAAAATTATAATACTTTTGAAGAAAACGATTTTTATATTGGTCAACAATATGATGAAAATGTATATATTCAAACAAAATTTGAAGCAGAAAAATTAATTTACGAAAAAACCTTAGAAGGTTTGAATGCTACTATTTTACGTGTTGGAAACTTAACCAGTCGATACGATGATGGCACTTTCCAACAAAATTTTGAAGCAAACGCTTTTTATAATATTTTAATGATGATTTTAAAATATCATATTTTACCTAATACTATGGTAAATGAATTTTTAGAATTTACACCTGTTGATTATTGTGCAAAAGCTATTTTTCAATTGATTTTTAATGTACAAACAACTCACTATGTTTTTCATTTGTTTAATGAAAATTACATTCGCGTTTCTGACCTGTTAAAAATCTTTGAAAGTCTTGGCTTTTCGATGGAAATCCTTTCTGGTAATGATTTTAAACAAAAAATTGTTGCTTTATCCAATCAGCACCCAGAAGAAAATATTTTAAAAGGAATTGTAAATGATTTAGATGATACCTTGGGTCTTTCTTTTAACGCTACTGTTAATCAAAAAAATCTGAATACTAATTCTTGTTTAGAAAAATTAAATTTTGAGTGGCCTGAGGTTACGACTGAATATATTCAAAAAATTATTAACTATTTACGTAAGAAAAAATACTTACTATAAAGTTACTATTCTAAGGTGTAATATATTATTTCTTTACACCTTGTGTGTCGCAACCTCCATGAATTTAAGATTGGTCGGTTGCTCCAATCGCACTCGCGAACACGCTCGTTTTGCTGTCCACTGTTAAAGCTTTGCTTGTTACAGTGGCAGTATGCGTCAGCTGGTCGCTTACGCGGTGTTGCAAAAATAATATATTACACCTTAAATTGACAACATTGACTTACTGTTCTTTCCGAATTGTTACTTTAAAAAAATATAATAAACTTTCTAAACTAATCAGTAAGCAAATACAAGGAGGTTATTTTGTGAAAAAGTTTTTAGAAAAATACAAAATCCAATTCAAACTATTGTTAGCCCTTACTTTAGGGTTAATTGTATTGACAGCTATTTATTACTTTTTAATTCCTACTATTTTAAATTATCCCAAAGGTACCTATGCCACAAATTTTCAATTAGAAGTCGAAAATACAAACTATTTATCACAAGTTTTATCCATTGCATTTGCTATTTTTGCTGTTTTTGCTATTGTTACCTTTTGGAAAACCCGATTTCTAATTAAGTATAGTGATTTACTTAAAAATCCTACCAATTATTCCATTGAAGAAATCAATTATGTAAGAAATAAATTATTTACAGCTCCTTATTCCATCCTTGTTTTAAATATTGTCATACCAAGTATTGCCCTTACTGTCATTCATGCTTATACCATTCATCAATTCAGCATTACTACTTTAAAATTATTTATCTTAGTTTTCTCTTTAATGACTTTATATGTAACTTCTGTTTTTATTTATACTTGCAATGTATTTAAAAAGATATTAATAAAACTCCCTTATGATAACACAACTGGTTTAAAAAAATCCACCTTGAAAAAAAGACTTTTTTTTAACATTTTACCTTTAATCCTAATCTCTATATTATTTACCTCTTTATTAGGATACTCTTTGGTTTCGATTAAAACTGGTAATTCTGTTTTTGAAACTTATCATAATACTTTATACTATTTTAAAAAATATAATACTTTTTCAAGTTTCTCTGATTTGTTGCAAAAATTACAAACTATTAATATAACAAGTAAGGATGATTTTTTATTTATTAAAACATCTGATAATGATTATCTTGATATAAATGGCGAAGAAATTCAAGTGAGTAACTTTTTCCATAAATATTTAAATGAATTATCAGCAGCAAATGATGGCAGAGTCTATGAATATTACGGAATCGATTGTCAAGGAGCTACCATTGATATTGAAATAGATGGCACCATTTATACCATTGGAATTTATTTTAGCATTTTATCAATTGACGTATTAATCTATTTCTCTATTGCTTTTATCATATTAGTATTAATTAATATAATAATACTAACTTTATTTGCTGAATCTTTATCCAATGACATTAATATCATATCAAATAGTTTTATGGATATGACCAAAAATACAGATACCAGTGTGATGCGCCCCCTTGCTTTAACCTCTAACGATGAATTTGGAAATTTAATTATTTCGTATAATAAAATACAAGAATTGACCAAACACAATGTGGAACAACTTCACGATAATCAAGAAACACTTATGGAAAGAGAACGTTTAGCATCACTTGGTCAATTAATTGGTGGAATCGCTCATAACCTAAAAACTCCTATCATGTCTATCTCAGGTGCAGCTGAAGGTTTAACCGATTTAGTAAAAGAATATGATACTTCTATTAGTGACCCTGAAGTAAATGATGAAGACCATCACGAAATTGCTAAAGACATGTTAGTATGGATTAGTAAAATTAAAACACACACAGAATATATGTCAGACATTATTACAGCCGTAAAAGGTCAAGCCGTTACTCTTACCAATGAAGAAGACATTTCTTTTACGGTTGGAGAATTAATAAAAAGAGTAGACATTTTAATGAAACATGAACTAAAAAATGCTCTTACCTATTTAAATATTTCTATGAAAGTAAATGAAAGCACTATTATTCATGGTGATGTTAATAGCTTGGTACAAGTTATTAATAATATGATATCTAATTCCATTCAAGCCTATGGTGGAAAAACAGAACAAACCATAGATTTAACGGTTGAAAAAAATAATCATAAATTAATTATTTCCATTAAAGATTATGGTCCTGGTATGCCGAAAAATGTAAAAGATAAACTATTCAAAGAAATGATTACTACCAAAGGTAAAAATGGTACTGGTCTTGGCTTATACATGTCCTATTCTACCATTCGAGCTCACTTCAATGGCAATATAACAGTTGAATCAGAAGAAGGAAAAGGCACTACCTTTTACATTATTCTTCCTTTATAATGTGCAATGGGGACGTTTCCTTTTGCCCATTCAATGAGTTTTTCCTCTGTGTCAAAAATTATGACCTTCCAATTACACTGCATACTTTTTTTATGAAACCCCTTGCTTTTTCCACTTTTTATTAATATAATGTGGAAAACACTTGATTGTTCTGATTAAGGAGGTTGTTAGTATGAGAAAAAAGTTACAAAATTTAGAAAATAGCGAAAATAAAAATTACAAAATCATAGCTGTTGATGATGAAGAAGGAATTATCGATTCTTTATCTATCTTTTTAAAAAGATCTGGTTACGAATTTACTGGTGCTACTAGTCCTATGGAAGCAATCGAAAGAGTAAAAAAAGAACATTTCGACTTGATGATTTTAGATTTTATTATGACTCCTATTCATGGTGACCAAGTAGTAGAAGAAATTAGAAAATTTAATAAAGAATTATATATCTTATTATTAACAGGTCACAAAGATTTAGCTCCTCCTTTAGAAACAATACGAAAGCTTGATATTCAAGGATATTGTGAAAAAAGTGATAAATTTGATCAACTATTGTTATTAGTTGAATCTGGTATCAAATCAATTGCACAAATGAATGAAATTAAGAAAATAAATAAAGAATTAGAAAACTCTTATTTAGAAAGTATTGAAACACTACGTTATACAGTAGAAGCAAAAGACAATTATACAAGAGGTCATTCAGATAGAGTTTCTGAATTTTCTGTACTAATTGGTAAAAAAGTAAATTTATCTGAAAAAGACCTAAAACTTTTACAAATTGGTGGATTATTCCACGACATCGGAAAAATTGGAGTTCCTGATAGTATCTTATTAAAAGAAAGCAAACTAACAGATGATGAATATTCTGAAATCAAAAACCATCCATCTATAGGTGCTCACATCTTATCAACAGCAACCATTTTTAGAGACATCATTCCTATCGTGAAACACCACCATGAAAGATATGATGGGCATGGCTATCCTGGGCAACTGCAAGGTGAGGATATTCCTTATTTAGCTAGAATTACTGCCATTGCAGATAGCTTCGATGCTATGACTTCAAAACGAACTTATCGTGATTCTTTGCCATTAGAAACCGTTATTACTGAATTTGAGAGATGCAAAGGTACGCAATTTGACCCAGAACTTACGAATATTTTTTTAGACATTTTAAAAAATCATTTAGATGAGATTCAAGCGATTCAAGAAAGTTATAAATAATATAATTAAGACGTTTCTTTTTAGGCATTTTTCTATTAGACTTAAGTACAGTAGAAAAATGCCTAAAAAGGAAACGTCCTCAAGAGAATGTAAAATAGGGTGTGTAAAATAGACGACAAATTTTGCACACCCTAAAAT